>CAZQJF010000394.1:0-4019 GCA_964593735.1 uncultured Streptomycetaceae bacterium
AGAGGATCGAGGGTGGTCTGGGCGCGAACGTCATTGCCGCCCTTCCCAGCGTTAGTACGGTGATAAATCTGTCCGGTACGGTATTGGTGGATATCACCCAGATCAATGGCGACACCGGCAGCGACACGATTACCGGCAGTGACGCCGCGGATGTCATTTCGGGGGGGGCGGGCAACGATACGCTCAATGGCGGCGCCGGCGCCGACACCCTGACCGGGGGATCGGGCAACGAAACCTACACTGTGGACGACGCGGGGGACGTGGTGATCGAGGCCGCCGGTGGGGGCACCGATGTTGTTCGAACATCGCTGGCGAACTACTCCCTTCCGACGGAGGTTGAGAGCCTGGTGTATACCGGAGGCGGCAACTTCAGCGGCACGGGTAACGCGCTCAACAATACCCTCACCGGAGGCGCCGGCAACGACACTCTCGATGGCGGTACGGGCAACGATACCCTGATCGGCGGGCTGGGCGGCGACACCTATATCGTCGACAGCGCTTCGGACGTCATCACCGACACCGGGGGCCTCGACACGGTAGCCACGACGCTCGCCAGCCATGCGCTCGCAGCCAGCATCGAATCCCTCGTCTACCTGGGCTCGGGCAACTTCGCCGGGACCGGCAACGCCCTCGCCAACTCCCTGACGGGCGGCAGCGGCAACGACACGTTGAATGGCCTGAGCGGCGCCGATACGATGACCGGCGCTGCGGGCGACGACACCTACGTGGTGGACAACGCCGGCGACGGGGTGCTGGAAAATCCGGGAGACGGCACCGACACCGTCAATGCTTCGATCAGCTACTCGCTGCCGGACGACGTCGACGTGTTGAACCTCTCGGGGGCGGCAGCATTGAACGGCACCGGCAACGCCGCTGGGAACGCGCTGAACGGCAATGCCGGGGTCAATACTCTCAACGGCGGCGCAGGCGCCGACACGCTCTTCGGGGGCGCGGGCAACGATATCTTCGACTTCCTGCAGGGCGAGGCTGATGAAGACTCGGTGCTCGACTTCACCGGCAACGGCCCGGCGGCCGGCGACTCGCTCCGCTTCACCGGGTACGGACCTGGCGCAACGCTGACCGAGGTCGGCACGAGCGACTACTGGATGATCACCTACGGGGCGGCCCAGAGCGAGACGATACAACTCGTGGGCGTCACCTCGCTCTCCCCGAACGACTACGTGTTCGTTTGATACCCTCGCTATCGGCTACTTCTTCTCGAGCAGCGGACTCAGCCCGCCCCACACTGTGTCCAGGATGACCGGCTGGGCTTCCGCCGTCGGGTGGACGCCATCGGGCAGGAAGTAGGCTCGCTTTTCGGCAAAACCGTCCATCAGGAACGGCACCAGCGGCAATTTGCGGCTCCGCGCGATCTCGCCGTACGTATTTTGGAACTTATCCGTATAGGCTGCGCCATAGTTGGGCGGCAGGCGCATGCCCACCAGCAGCACCCGCGCCTTGGAACGCCGGGACGCGTCCACGATGGCTTCGAGGTTGGCGCGCATCGCATCCAGGCTTGCGCCGCGCAATCCATCGTTCGCGCCCAGTGCCAGGATCACGATGTCCGGCCGGTGTGCCTTCAGCGCGGACTCGATCCGGTTGCGTCCCCCGAGCGTGGTTTCGCCGCTGATGCTCGCGTTCGCTACCTTATAATCAAGGCGCTCGCCCTTGAGGCGTCCGGCGAGCAGGTTCACCCAGCTCTTGCCGCCCGGCAGGCCGTAGCCGGCGGAGAGGCTGTCACCATAAACCAGTATGGTCGCTGCGGATGCCGCGACGGTGGAGAGCGCCAGCGCGCACGCGACGATGAAACGCAACACGATGTCGAACAACACGGAACAGGTCATCATCGAATCAAAAGGTCTCGGCAAGCAGGTTAGCACCGGCGATATTGAACTGACCATACTCGCCGGCGTGAGTTTCGCTGTCCGCACCGGCGAGGCCGTTGCCATCGCCGGCGTGTCGGGTTCGGGCAAATCCACCCTGCTGGCGCTCCTGGCCGGGCTGGATACCCCGTCCACCGGGACGGTCCATATCGACGGGCACGATCTGTACGCTCTCGACGAGGACGGCCGGGCGGCGCTTCGCGGCCGTATGCTGGGCTTCGTTTTCCAGTCGTTTCACCTGCTGCCGGCGATGACCGCGCAGGAGAACGTCATGCTGCCCCTGGAGCTTGCCGGCGCCGATGACGCGCGCCCTGCCGCGCAGGCGATGCTCTCCCGGGTGGGACTGGGCGATCGCCTCCATCACTATCCCAAGCAGCTCTCCGGCGGCGAGCAGCAGCGCGTCGCGATAGCGCGTGCTTTCGTGACCCGGCCCAAGTTGCTGTTCGCGGACGAGCCGACCGGAAATCTGGATCCCGCGACCGGCATGCAGGTCGTGGATCTGCTGTTCGGCCTCAATCGCGAGAGCGGGACTACGCTGCTGCTGGTGACGCACGACGAGGCGCTCACGCAGCGCTGCAACCGCGTGCTGCGCCTGTCCGCCGGCCGGCTGCTCGATGGTGAAACGTGAGCCGTGAGCCGATTTCGAAGGGCGTGATCCGGGACTTCCCAGGTGCAAGTCTCTTCAATCCGCCTGCGGATAGCTGTTTTCGATCTTCGCCGGATGACGGATCACGGATCACGGATCACGCCTTTTACAATCTACCATGAACCTCGTTCAGGAAATCCGATTGGCGTGGCGGCTGCTGGCGCGGGACTACCGTGCCGGGGAGCTGACGCTCATTGCGGCAGCGATCGTGATCGCGGTCGCGGCCGTGACGACCGTGGGGTTTTTCACGGACCGCGTCCAGCGGGCGCTCGTCCAGCAGGCGAACTGGCTGCTCGGAGCGGACCTCGTCATCTCGGACAGCCGCCCGCTGGCGCCGGAGTTGATGGACGAAGCGCGGCGCCGGGGTCTGTCGGTGATCGAGGTGCTGCGCTTTCCCAGCATGGTGGTCCGTGGCGAGCGCAACATGCTCTCCGACGTCAAGGTGGTGACCTCGGGGTTTCCGCTACGCGGCGAACTGCGCATTGCGGAGCGTTTGTTCGGGCCCGACCGCCGCGCCGGGGCGGTACCCGAGCCGGGCACTGTATGGGTGGACGAGCGGCTCTACACGGGCCTGGAGCTGAGCGTCGGCGAGAGCGTGGCCCTCGGCAGCAGCGCATTGCGCGTGGCGGCGGTCGTTACGCACGAACCGGGCGTGGCGATCGGATTTCTGAGCGGCGCGCCGCGCCTGATGTTGAACGCCGCCGACCTTCGCGCGACCGGTCTGGTCCAGCCGGGCAGCCGCATACGCTACAGCTTGCAGGTCGCGGGGGAGGCCGCCGCGGTGGACGCTTTCCGGACGTGGGCCGTCCCGCGCCTGGCGCCCGGCCAGCGCATCGAGGGCATACGCGACGCGAGGCCGGGGATACGCTCTGCGCTCGAGCGGGCGGAGCGCTTTCTCAACCTGGCCGCGCTCACCAGCGTGCTGCTCGCGGCGGCGGCCATCGCACTTGCCGCGCGCCGTTACCTCCAGCGCCATCTCGACAGTTGCGCCATGATGCGCTGCCTGGGCGCGAGCCAGGCCGGGATCACCCGGTTGCACGTCATGCATTTCACGATCCTGGGAGTGTTCGCCGCGGGAGTGGGGATGCTGATCGGCGTTGCCGCGCAGGCCATCCTCGGCGTGTGGCTGGCCGAGGTAGTGGCGGTGGCGTTGCCCGTGCCCGGTCTGGTTCCGGCAGTCCATGGTGTCGTCCTGGGGCTCCTGCTGCTGCTCGGATTCGCGCTGCCCCCGCTCATCAGTCTGAGCCAGGTGCCCACCTTGCGCGTGCTGCGGCGCGAGATCGGGCTGCCGAAAGGCAGTGGGATGATCGGATACGTTGCGGGCGCCGTGGTGGTCGGCGCGCTCATCCTGTGGCGGGCCGAGGATTTTCGGCTCGGATACACAGTGCTCGGCTGGTTCGGTGCGGCCATGCTCGCCGCGTGCGCACTGACCTGGCTGTTGCTGCGCGGCATCGCGCTGCTCGGGCGGCGCGGCGGGGCGTGGCGCTTCG
>CAZQJF010000395.1:0-4015 GCA_964593735.1 uncultured Streptomycetaceae bacterium
GGTGGAATGGCAGATGCGCGCCTGGTGGTCCATGTTGTTGGTGCCGAACATGGACACGAACTTGCGGAACAGATAGGCCTGCTCGTTGTTGTGCTTGCTCGACCCGACCCAGAACGTGGCGTCGGGGCCGCCCTTCTCCTTGTCGTTGCGTATGGCGAGAAGCTTGTCGCTCACTTCCTTCAGCGCCACGTCCCACGAGACCTTCTGCCACTTGCCGCCCACCAGTTTCATCGGAGATTTCAGGCGGTGCGAGTCGTGCGTCATGCCGTGCTCGCGGATCGAGGCGCCCTTGGCGCAATGCGCGCCGAGATTGATCGGCGAATCGAATACCGGCTCCTGGCGGATCCAAACGCCGTTCTGGACCACCGCGTCGATCGCGCAGCCCACCGAACAGTGCGTGCAGATCGTGCGTTTGACTTCCAGCTTGCCCGCGCCGGCTTCGGGCGACGCGGCTTCCGCCTTGTCGACGATGTTGAACGGCAACTGCGACGCGACCGCGCCCGCGCCGAGCGCAATGCCCGAGCGCCGGAGAAAGGCACGCCGGTCTATCGTCTTGCCGAGCATCCCCGCAACCGGGCGGATGAGCCGGCTCTGAGCCGTAACTGCCCTCGTGGATTTTCTGGTGAGCAACATGGGTCGTCCCCTCAGACTTTGGTCGTGCTGTAGTACTTCCGGATGTGATCCGTGACGTGATAGCCCCTGGACCCCGTCACGGCTTCAGCTTTTTTTTGCTGTGATTGCGGACCCCTGGTCGCAACTACAGCCGCTGTAGTGGCAACGCCACCGGCACCGACAGCCAACAGGAAATTGCGGCGCGAGAGTTTGGATGCTGGACTTTTCATCCCATCCTCCTTTTTATGAAGCGGTCAGCATGTTCGAATAGTGAAAAATTTACGCTTTAAAGCGGTGCATGGCAAGAAAAAGCGAGGGAAATCACGATTGGGAATGGGTTCCAGCCCCGGCCAAGCGGCCTCAATCAAAAGCCATTCTCATTTGGCACAGGGGGAGCGATCAATCCGCCATGGCCCACGCTGACTTCTCCAGTTCCAGGAAAGCGAGGGAGAACACTACAACCGGCTTGTAAAACCGGGATGATGGCGCTTTTTGCACTGCAGCAAAGAATGGACCGGCGCCGCAATACAGGAACTCGGTGAAAAATCGTTGCTGCTCCTGCAGCGGCCGCCCGCTTTCGATGAGCCAGCGCATCACATCGCTGATCCCGGAAATGTGGTCCTCGACTTCGAACACGCTATGGCGGCGCGCGAGACCCAGGGCAGAAATCTCGTCGCGCAGCCGCACCAGAAACCGGTCCGGCGCACCCGCTTCCGCATAAGCGGAGAGATACGGCGTCACTTCCGCTCTGCCAACGCCGACGAACAAGCCGTCGTATTCCTGTTTCACCACTGGCGGGTAGGCGTTGCGGCAGGTTTCCTGCAAATCCCGCCACGCGGGAACCAGTCCACCGGCGCCTGCTTCGTCCTCTCCGCCCTGCCCGCCGCTGCAGATCTCCGCGAGGAGGTGCGAGTCGGCTGGGGCGTAGAAGAGCCGGCTCACCAGGCCGTAGAGGTTGGCGCGCGCCTGGTCTTCCGGCGCTATCGCGCCGGTCGCTGCGGAGTCGGCGCCTGCGTAACCGGTATCGCCCACGCCCTGCTCAATCCTTTCCCGCTGCATTGAAGATGGTGCCCGCATTGCCCTTTTCGAACATGTCGATCACGCGGCAATCCTGGCACATCTGCAAGCGGCGCAACGCGGCGGGATCGCGGAACATGGAATGGGAGCCGAGGCGTTCCAGCATGTTTTCTATCATGCGCTGGTTGCCGAACGGCTTGCCGCAACGCGCGCACGCAGCGATCTTGTCCTCGTTCAGAACCACCGGCCGCGTAGCCTCCGGCGCCAGCAAGAGCCGGGCTGCGAGCGTGATCGCGTCCTCGGGGCAGGTCTTCTCGCACAGCCCGCATTGCACGCAGTTGCGCTCGATAAACCGCAACTGGGGCTTGTCCTTCGAATCGAGCAAAGCCCCTTCCGGGCACGCCCCCACGCACGCGAGGCACATGGTGCATTTCTGGGGGTCCACGATGACTGCGCCGTAAGGGGCGCCGGCGCCGAGAGCCACTTCCTCCCTGCCGGCCGGCGCTTGCCGCAGTAGATGGTCGAAAACGAAGTCGAGCGTCGCGCGCTTGTCGTTGGACAGGTTGAACGTCGCGGGCGCCAGCGCACGCGGGCTTGCCGCGGCCCATACCGCGTGCTCCAGCGCCGCGACGTCGCGGGCTTCGATGAGCCGGAAACGTCCCTCGCCCAGGTTGAGCCCGCTCATGATCTCCTGCGCGTAGCCCATCTGGCGCTCGAGCGCGCGCAGGTAAGCCTCCGGCTCCGAGCCCGTCGTGAATATGGCGAACTGCGCGGCGCCCAGCGCGATGCTGCCGAGCATGAGATCGAGCCCGAGCGAGGCGACGTGAAACACTTCGAGCGGGATCACGTGGGCCGGGAGGCCTTTGCCGCGGCGCCCGAGGCGGGCGATGAGTTCGCGTCCCTCGCCACCGCCATGAAACAGCAGGCAGGCATTGTCGCCTCCGGCCTCGCGGTACACCTGCAGGACGGTCTTGACCCGCGTGCCCACGTCGGCGACCCGCGGATAGGCATAGGTCATCGCCCCCGAGGGACAGACCGTCGCGCATCCGCCGCATCCCATGCACAGATGGGGCTCGACCCTGACCCGGTTCTCCTCGAGCTCGCTCGTGATCGCCCGCGTCGAGCACACGTCGATGCAGCGGGTACATCCCGTGATCTCCGAGCGGCCGTGGGCGCAGATCTTCTCCTTGTACTCGAAGTATTTCGGCTTTTCGAACTCGCCCGACATCTGCGCGAGCTCGCGCACGGCCCGCGCCAGCGCCGTCGCGTCCCGCCCCGGCGCGAAGTAGCCCTGAGGGAGCTGCGGCGGATCGAGCAGTGGGATGTCGTTGAAATCGAGCACGAGATCGAAGCGCTCGCTGCGGCGCGTTTCCGAGCGCGCGAAATCGATCGCCTTGATCTCGCCGCACGCCGCGACGCATTGGCGGTGCGCCTTGCACTTGTCGAGATCGATCTGATACGAGTAGTCGATCGCCTGCTCGGGACAGGCGTGTATGCAGGCGTTGCAGCGGGTGCAGACTTCCAGGTCTATGGGATTCACCTGCTCCCATTCGACCTCGAACGCGCCGAGATAGCCGTTGATCGAGCGCACGCGTCCCGACCACACCGGATAGCGCCGTTCGGCCGGCAGCTCCGCCGCAACCTCATTTGCCAACTCACTTGACCTCTCATTTGGCATCTCATTTGGCATCCCATTTTTCTTATCGGTCAGCAGCACGGAAACCCCGAGATCCCCGGCAAGCTGCTCCGCCCACGGCAGCGCGCGCGCGCCGGGTCCGACGATCAACAACTCCCCTGCCGACCGGTAGGACACCACCGGCACCGGCTCCGGATCCGGCACATCGGCGAGCGCCAGCAATGCGGCAATCTTGGGTGTCGCGCGCGCCGCATCCGCCGACCAGCCCGCCGTCTCGCGTATGTTGACGAAGCGGATCGGGGCGCTGCCCTTCAACTCGGCGTGCAACTCGCCGAACAGCGGGGCCTCCTGCGTGCAGGCGACGACGAGGTCGTTGCCGTTCTTCACCGCAGCCTCGAATGCCGCAACGTGCCGGCGGCAGAGTTCGGTATGCACCTGGGGGACCGCATCGAGCTTGAGCGCGCGCGCCAGCGCCTTGCCGTCGAGCGGCATGGTCTGGTTGCAGTTACAGATGAGCTTGTCCCTGGCCATGTTTATCGGGCCCACGCAGCCATCAGATCAGGAAACGGATGCGACAGCGTAGCTGGCGAGGATTTGCGACAAAGTATGGCGCCGATTGTCGTGGGAATTTCACAGGCTATTTGCGGGACAGCACACTAACGAGCATCAGGCGCGCGGACAGGCAACTCACCCGGTGCGCTCGCCGGGGCGTCGGCACTCACTGCGGTTGGCGCGGCGGGCGCATCGCCC
>CAZQJF010000396.1:0-4010 GCA_964593735.1 uncultured Streptomycetaceae bacterium
TGATCGAAGATCGAGCTGAACGCGGATTCCAGCCCATCGCGCTCGACGTAGCCGACGTGGGGCGTGCAAACCACGTTGTCCATCCGCAGCAGCGGGTGATCTCCGCCGAGCACGGGCTCATCTTCGTAAACATCCACCGCCGCCATGCCGGGTCGTCCCGACTTGAGTGCCGCGGCGAGCGCCCCCGGCTGTACGATGGCCGCGCGGCTGGTATTGACGAACAGCGCGGTCGGCTTCATGCGCGCGAGATCCGCGGCCGTGACGAGTCCCGCCGTGTCCTTCGTCGCGCGCAGGTGGACGCTCAGCACGTCGGATTGCTCGAAGAGCGCGTCCTTGCCGATGGTCTGGTAGCCATCGGCGCGGGCCTGCTCGAGCGAGCGTTCGCGGCCCCACGCCAGCACTTTCATGCCGAAGGCCTTGCCGTAACCGGCGACCGCCGCTCCGATGCGGCCGTAGCCGAGGATACCGAGTGTGCGCCCCCTGACCGCGGTGCCGAGCATCGTCTGCCAGCGCCCCGCCTTGAGCGCCGCCATCTGCTGGGGGATGCCGCGCATCGCGGCGATGACGAGGCCCCAGGTCAACTCGGCAGTGGCATACGATGGCCGCCCCGGGTGCATATCGGAGCACACGATGACGCCGTGACGGGTGCAGGCTTCAATGTCGATGTGCGGATAGACGCTGCGCTGGGAGATGAGCTTGAGCTTGCCCAGGCGCTCGATCAGGGGTGCACGGATCGGCGTGCGCTCGCGGATCAGCACGAGCGCCTCGGTATCTTTCAACCGCCCGGCCAGGACGTCTGTGTCCTTGGTGTGCTCGTTCCAGATCCTGACATTGTGGCCGGCAAGCTTCGTGAACGACGCGAGATGCCGGATCGCGTCGAGGTTGTCGTCGAGTATCGTGATGTTCATGAAGTCAATGTTCAATGTTTAAATTGCCTGTCAATCCAGCCAACCATTGGCCCGAGTCTCCGCGAGTACGCGCTCCACGATCTCGGGCGCGAGACCGACGTAGGTTGTGGGATCGAGGAGCTTGCGCAGCTCTTCCGGGGAGAGCGCATCGCGCACGCGCGGGTCCTGCCGTAGCGCCTCCTCGAACGAGACGCCGTGCTCCAGTCCGTGCATGGATACCTCGTATACCAGCTCGTGTGCCGTCTGCTTGCCCACCTTGTCGGAAATCGCAAACATCACGCGTTCGGAGAGCAGGAATCCGCCCAGCAGGTCCAGGTTGTGCCGCATCCTATCGGTATTGACCACGAGCCCGGCAAGCACCCTGCGCAAACCCGCCAGCAGGACGCCGGTCATGAGGCAGGCTTCGGGCAGCGCCTTCCATTCCGCCCGCCAGGAAGCGGCGTCGCGCTCGTGCTCGATCACCATCCCTTCCATGATCAGCGCCACGTTGTAGCGCAGGGCGCGGGCAACCCCGGAGATCCCTTCCACGGTGGAGGGGTTGCGCTTGTGGGGCATGGTGGAGGAGCCGAGCTTGCCTTCGCTGAACGGCTCGAGTAGTTCGTCGATCTCGTTGTGCTGAAGGAGCAGTATCTCGTTTCCGATCTTCCCGATCGTCGCACCCATCATGCCCAGGATGCATGCGTATTCCGTGAACCGGTCGCGCGCCGGCTGCCAGTTGATGTCGGCGACGCCCAGCCCCAGCCGCTTCATGAGGCGTTTCTCGAGCTCCGGCGCCTGCGGGCCGTAGGAAGCCTGCGTGCCCACCGCTCCGACCATCATTCCGACGAAGACCCGCGGCTCGCATTGCCGCAGCCGTTCGTGATGGCGCCCCATTTCGGAGAGCCAGACGGCGCACTTGTGCCCGAAGGTGATCGGCAGGGCCTGCACACCGTGCGTCCGCCCGACCATGGGTGTGGACCTGTGGGTTTCGGCCAGGCGGTAGAGCTCTTTCCCGATCGCCTTCAAGTCGCGCAGGAAAATCGCGTGCGCGTCCTTCATCTGCAAGACGGTGCCGGTATCGAGCACGTCCTGGGTGGTCGGACCGAAATGAACATACTCGCCAAGCTCCGGCTTGCACCGAGCCTGCAGCGCGCGCAGCGCCGGCACCAGCGGATGGGTGATCTTCCGGATTTCCGCGCCGATCGCCTCGAGGTCCACCTCGGCGGCATTGGCGTTCGCCGCAATTTCCTCCGCCGCGGCGCGCGGGATGATGCCGAGCTCCGCCTGCTCCAGGGCGAGCGCCGCTTCGTAGTCGTACCACTTCTGCACCCGGTTGCGATCGTTGAATATCGCCCGCAACTCATCGGTGCTGAAGACATGCTTGAGCAGGGCGTCGTCGAATATGCCGGATGCCATTATGCGCCGCTCCCGAACGGTAGACCGAAATCTGAACGGCCGTCGTGGTCGCGGCGCATGAGATGGCCGCGAACGCGGCCATGCGTATCAGATCGGAAAAACATCGCTGTCGGCAGGTCTGTCAATCCCATGATTTTCATATCAGTGCCGTTGATTCACCCCGATGGCCGCGGCGGCGGCCATGCTCATCCGCCGCGACCGGCACCATGGTTCAGCGGCGCCTTCGCTCGGGAGCGGCGGATCAAGCGACGCGCTCCAGGATATGCAGACCCCGCACGCGGTCGAGCAGATAGATCAGTCCGCGCTCGTCCACCGTGACGTCGTTGCTCTGCACGCGCTGCGAGCCTTGCGGAACATCCGGCATGAAGTACGCCACTTCCTTCAGCGCGTGCGGCCGCGAGATGTCGATGATGCGCAATCCCCACGCGAACCACGCGACCGGAATCTCGGTCCCCGTAACGATACGCTCCGCCGGCTGGTGGCAGCCGGTCATGTATGGCTGCGGCGCGTCGGGCATATCCTCGATCTGAAAGGTGGACACCTGCTGCGGGTGCAGCTCGTCGGTGATGTCCACCAGCCACAGGAACGGCGCAATCGAACCAGGACATCGGCTGCACGCTCCCGCCCGGCGCTGCGTGGGCGTGGCCCACTCCCCCGCCCTGCCGGATGTCCACATATGCGACTTCCCTGATGCCTTTCGCTTTGCTCATGGTTCCCTCAATTGGCGCGCAGGCCCGCGCTTTTGACCACCCTGGCCCATTTTGCGATCTCCGACTTGACGAACGCCGTGAACGCCTCGGGGCTGTTGCCCGCCGGCTCCGCACCCTGCTTTTGCAGCGAATCGCGCACGTCGGGGAGTCCGAGTATTGCCACGACTTCACCGCTCAACCGCCCGACGACCTCGCGCGGCGTCCCGGCCGGCGCGAACAAGCCGTACCACAACGTCGACTCGTAGCCCGGCAAACCGGAATCCGCGAGCGTGGGCACCTCGGGCGCGCTTGACGATCGCGCGGCAGTGGTTACCGCAAGTGCTTTCAACTTTCCGGCCGTGACCTGCGGCAGGCCGGTCAGTATCGGCGCGATGGCGAGCGACACCTGCCCGGCGACGGCATCGAGCATCGCCTGCGGACTGCCGCGATACGGCACGTGAACGATGTCCACGCGGGCGAGCGACTTGAACAATTCGCCAGACAGATGCGCGGTGGTGCCGTTGCCGGCCGTGGCAAAAGTGAGCTGGCCGGGCCGCGCCCTGGCCAACGCGATCAGCTCCCTCGCATTCGTTACCGGCACGGAAGGATGCGCCATCACCAGCATGGGCATGCGCGCGACCAGCGACACGGGGGAGAAATCACGCAGCGGGTCGTATGGGAGGTTCTCGCGCGTGCTCACGTTGATGGCGTGGCTCGACGAAGTGCCGAGCATCAGCGTGTAGCCGTCGGCCGGCGCTTTGGCGGCGATTTCGGCGGCGATGACTCCGCTCGCACCGGGACGAGAATCCACCAGCACCTGCTGTCCCGAGCGCTCGGTCAGCTTCGTTCCGACCGCGCGCGCCAGGACGTCCGCCCCGCTGGCCGGCGGAAACGGCACGACGATGCGTATGGGCTTGGCCGGGTAGGCTTGCGCCGCAGCCGGCAGCGCGGCACATCCTAGTGACAATGCGGCTGCGACGTGGCATGCGAAAAAACGTGACGATCGGTCCATGGCTGC
>CAZQJF010000397.1:0-4003 GCA_964593735.1 uncultured Streptomycetaceae bacterium
ATTATTGAATTTGTTCTTTTCTCCTCTTCCTCTGCGTCTCTGTGGTTAATTATTGTCCTGATTTTCCTGGCGGTCTTGGCGTCTTGGCGGTTAATTGGTCTTCTTGGCCGCCTGTATCGCAGTCCACACCCGCGCCGGCGTGTACGGAAACTCGAGCTGGTCTATCCCCAGCGGCCGCAGCGCGTCGAGCACTGCGTTCGCGATCGTGGGCACCGCGCCCGTCGTGCCCGCCTCGCCCGCGCCCTTGACGCCGAGCGGGTTGCTGGGTGACAGCACGGAGTGATCGTAGAGCCGCACGTCGCGCAGGAGACCTGCGCGCGGCATGTAGTAGTCCATGAAGCTCCCCGTCAGAAGCTGCCCGGAAGCAGGATCGTATATGCAGTGCTCCCCCAGCACCTGGCCTGCGCCCTGGATGATGCCGCCGTGGAGCTGGCCTTCGAGCAGCGTATGGTTCAACACGCGCCCGCAGTCGTCGGCGGCGGTATAGCGCACGATGTCGATGACGCCGGTATCGGGATCGATTTCCACTTCGGCGACGTGCGCGCCGCCCGGGTACGCCCTTGGCGCCGGTATCTCGCCCAGCGAGTCGAGCGCACTGGTGTACTTCCGGGCGATGGCCTCGATCGTCACCGACAGGTCGGTGCCTTTGACGCGGAAATTTCCCGCATCGAACTCGATGTCCTGCGGGGCAACCTCCAGCTCCCGGGCCGCGAGATCCATGCCCTTGCGGATCACTTCGCGCGCCGCATAGACCATCGCGCCGCCGTGCGACACCATCGAGCGCGACGAGATCGTGCCGTTGCCGGCGAGCGGCGGCCCGTCCGGATCGCTCGCCCGCAGGACGATCTTCTCCGGGTCCATGCCCAGCACTTCCCCGACGACGTCCGGAAATACCGTCTCGTGGCCCTGCCCCGACGGGCCGGCGAGCGTATAGATCGAGGCATTGCCCGAATCGCCGAACTTGAGCGCTACTTCCTCCGTCGGCGCCGAGCCGCCGCCCGAGGGCTCGATGAAGACCGCACACCCGATCCCCCGCAGTCTGCCACTGCGCTGCGACTCCGCACGCCTTGCTTCAAAGGTCTTCCATTGGGATTGCTCGATCGCAAGATCGAGCAATCCCGGGGGATCGCCGCTGTCGTAGACGACGGTCGGCGTCTTGTAGGGAAACGCCTCCTTCGGAATCAGGTTCCTGCGGCGCAGTTCGATCCGGTCGATGCCTGTTTCCCGCGCCGCCGCCTCGACCAGCCGCTCGATGATGTAGCTCACGTTGGGCCGGCCCGCGCCACGGTACGCTGTCGTCGGCGTCGTGTTCGTGAGCGCGAGGCTGTGGCGTCCGTATACCGTCGGGATCCGGTAGGCGTTCACCGCGTGGGCGCTCGGTGTCATCGTGCTGATGATGGGCCCCGGCTGCGACAGGTACGCCCCCATGTTGCAGACCCAGCGGAAACGGATGCCCAGAAAAATCCCGCCGCGGTCGAGCGCCAGTTCGCCCGTCAGCCGGACGTCGCGGCCGTGGTAATCGCTCATGAAGGTTTCGGCGCGCGACGACACCCATTTCACGGGCTTTCCGAGCGTCCTGGCCGCCAGCAGCGCCGCGCTGTATTCGACGTAAGCGTCGGTCCGGATCCCGAATCCGCCGCCAACGTCCCACGCGTGAGGCCGGAATCTCGATTCCGGGAGCCCGAAGATGCCGGCGAGGCCCGAGAGTATGTGCGACATGCCCTGCGAGCTCGAATAGAGGTCGTAGCGGTCGGCTGCCGGATCGTACGCCGCGAGACAGGCCTTCGGCTCCATCGGGTTGCCTACCATGCGCTGGGCTTCGAGCGTGAGCCGCGTCACGTGCGCCGCGCGGGCGAAGGCCTCCGCAGTCCCGGCCTCGTCGCCGTACTCGAAATCGAAGCATAGATTGCCGGGAATGTCGGAATGCAGTTGCGGTGCGCCCGCCGCAAGCGCCTTTCCGGCATCGACGACCAGCGGCAGGTCGCGGTACCCGACCTCTATCGCCTCTGCCGCGTCTTGCGCCGCGGCAGCCGTCTCCGCGACGACGAGGGCGACTTCCTGGCCGACGAAGCGCACGCACCCGTTAGCGAGCACGTCACGATGCGGCATCTTGAGCGACGTGCCGCCCCTGCCCGGGAATTTCACGAGCGCCGGCGCGACCTTGAAGCCCGCCTTCGCCGTATCCGCCCCGGTGAATACCGCCACTACACCGGGCGCTGCGAGCGCCGGTTGGGCGTTCAGCGAGACGATCTGCGCGTGCGCCCGGTCCGAGCGGAGGAAATGCCCGTAGAGCTGACCCGGCAGGTTCCAGTCGGCGGCATAGCGTCCCTGCCCGGTGACGAGCCGGTGGTCCTCGCGGCGCCCTTTGAACGCTTCACTCATAGGAGTGGCTCGTTACTCGTTGCTCGTTACTGGTGATTTGTTACTCGAGCATACCGGCACGAGAAACGAGAGACGAGCAACGAGCCACCCCTTTCTATCCTATCCACGCCCGTGCGGCTCGGAAAAATCCCGCCCGTCGAGCATGGGGCCCAGGGCCACGACACCGGTCGGATTTACCCGCGTCTGGCTGCCGTAGTAGTGCTCCTTGATCTGCTGCAGATCCACCGTCGCCGCGACACCGGGAAATTGATAGAGCTCCCGCGTGTACGCCCACAGGTTCGGATAGTCCCGCAGGCGGCGCAGGTTGCACTTGAAGTGATAGTGATACACCGTGTCGAAACGCACCAGCGTCGTGAACAGCCGCCAGTCGGCTTCGGTGAGCCGCGCGCCGCAAAGATAGCGGTGGCTCGCGAGGTGCCGCTCGAGCGTTTCGAGCGTAGCGAACAAATCCCGCACCGCTTTCTCGTACTTGTCCTGCGCGCTCGCGAACCCTGCGCGGTAAACGCCATTGTTGACGGTGGGGTAGATCAGCTCGTTCCAGCGGTCGATCTCCCCGCGCAGCGCTTCCGGGTACATGTCCGGCAGCGGCATCGTCGCAAAGGCATCGAACTCGCGGTTCAGCATGCGGATGATTTCCGAGGACTCGTTGTTGACGATGGTCCGCGTTTTCCTGTCCCATAGCGCAGGGACAGTAACGCGCCCGGTGTACCCCGGCCGCGCCTTGACGTAGACCTCGTAGAGAAAGCGTGCGCCGTTCGCGGAATCCTGCCCGGCGCCGGACCGGTGCATGAAGCCCCAGCCGTTGGGCTCGCTGATCGGATCGGCCGCGGAGACGGTGATGACCTGTTCCAGCCCCTTCAGCGCCCGGAACACCACCGTTCGATGGGCCCACGGGCAGGCGAGCGATACATACAGGTGATAGCGTCCCGGTACCGCCTCGAAGCCCGAGGAGCCGTCCGCCGTCACGCGGTCCCGGAATATGGACTCCGTGCGCACGAACTCCCCGGCGGTCTTGCTCGTATCCCGGGGAATATCCTTCCAGACGCCTTCCACCAGCATGCCCATATAGAGATCCCGGAGATAGAACTACAATACCTGAACGGCAGGAGGCACCCGCCGTCAATCCGAGGAGCCATGATGCCAGTAACCGAACTGAATCACTACCTGATTCGCGCCAACGACCTCGAGCGCACCAGGGATTTCTACGTCGACGTGCTGGGTTTCGAAGTGATGCCGCGGCCCACGTTTCCGTTTCCCGGCTACTGGCTGGGGATCAACGGGAAGATCCAGGTCCACATGGCACAGGCGGGAGTACCGAATTCCGAGCTCTATTATCTGGGCAGTCCCCCGAACGCGGCGACGAACAATTCCGGCGTGATCGACCACATCGCGTTCCTCGCCACCGACCCGGGAACGTTCGTGCAGAAATTCAAGACGCTCGGAATCAAAGCGCGGCCGCGCAGCTTTCCCGAGTTCGAGCTGTTCCAGCTCTTCATCCAGGACCCGGACGGGTTGATGATAGAACTCAACTTTTTCGGTATTAAGGAAGCGGCGCCCGAATGGGGCGGCGAGGATTACTCGAAGATGCCGCAAGCGCAGCCCAAGACGAAGTCGAGGAAAG
>CAZQJF010000398.1:0-3997 GCA_964593735.1 uncultured Streptomycetaceae bacterium
CCGGAATGGCGCCGCGACTGGTAGCGGAGATAAAGCGCGTAATGCTCGGGGCTGTACTTGAGCTCCAGCATCTCCGTCTTGAGCGCGCAGTGCTTGCGCCAGGTGCGCCGCTGCGCGCGCGCGCGGCCGAACTCTTCGGTGAGTATGCGCACCGGCACGCAGGCGCGGCAGTGATCGCAATAGGGCCGGTAGGTGAAGGCGCCGCTGCGGCGGAAGCCTGCGCGCACCAGCTCGCTGTACACCGGCCCGTCGATGAGATGGCTGGGAGTGGCCACCTGCGAGCGGGCCATGCGGTCGGGCAGGTAGCTGCAGGGATAGGGCGCAGTCGCGTAGAACTGCAGTACCGACAGCGGAAACTCAGTCAAATAGGTCATTGTCTAGACGCCACTTCGGGCGCCACTCCCGGAACTCCTGGCGATAGTTTACCAATTCCCGCAGCTTTCCAACAAACTCCGCGCGTGGAATCTCGCATGCGCCGAGACGGGCGAGATGCGCGGTCGTCATCTGGCAGTCGATCAGGCCGTAATCCCAGCGCTTGAGCTGGCGCGCGAGGTGGGCGAGGGCGATCTTGGAGGCATCCGGTGTCCGGGTGAACATCGATTCCCCGAAGAACACCCGTCCCAGCGCCACGCCGTAGAGACCGCCGGCCAGCTTGCCCGCGATCCAGGTTTCCACGGAGTGGGCGTGCCCCGCGCGGTGGAGCGCCTCGTACGCGTCCACCATCTCGGGCGATATCCAGGTGCCTTCCTGGCTGGCGCGAGGCGCGGCGCAGGCTCGCATCACCGCGCTGAAGGAGCTGTCGGCGCGCACTTCGTAGTCCCGCCGCCGCAAACGCTTCCCGAGCGAGCGCGAGATCCTGAGGCCGCCGGGATAGAGGACCATGCGCGGGTCGGGGCTCCACCACAGTACCGGCTGGCCTTCGTTGTACCACGGAAAAATCCCCTTTCCGTACGCCTGGACCAGGCGCGCGACGGAAAGGTCGCCGCCCGCAGCCAGCAGGCCATTCGGGTCCTTCAGCGCCCGGCCGAGCGGCGGGAAATCATCGTCGGGGCCGAGCCAGGGGATCATGCATTCATTTTACGTGCCGCAGACGGCAGGGCCTAAGACAGCGCGATGCGGTCACGTCCCATCACTTCTCCCCTCCTTCAACTAGGAAGCGGAAAACAGGGACAGTCCCAGTATTTAAACGACAGGGACTGTCCCTGTTTTCCGCACAGGGGCCCCAACCCCACCCCCATCCCAGCTTCCCCCGTGAAGGGGAAGGTGCCTAGTCCGTTGCGCTGCTGTGCTTGTGGACGATGTCTTGTATCTGCGCCGGCTCGGTCGCGACGTCCCAGCACCACAACCCGAAGCCACCTTTCGTATTCACCCCCTTGACCCAGGCATCCAAGGCTGAGCGCTTCGCCCGGTTCTGCTCTGAGTCCTCGCCCTTGATCTCCAGCACGAGCGTCCTGGCGTTCGAGAGCCTGACAAGGAAATCAGGAATGAACCGCCGGCGGGCGCCGTTCCACAGGTAATACACCTGGAAGCCGAGGTGATCGTTCTTTGCGTAGGCGGCGACGCGGTCGCTCTTTTCGAACAGGTTCGCGGCGTACTGTTCCCAGGCGCTGTCGGCAATCATGTGGCTGATCTGTGAGCGCCGGGTCGGATGACACACCTTGGTCGTGTACCAGGTGCGCATGACTCGTGTCGAGCCGATGGGAAATTCCTCGTCGAAGACGGGCTCGATGCGTTCCTGGTTCTGCTCCACCACGAACCGCAGCAGGTGCTGGACGACGATATCGATGTTGAGCGCGATCAGAATGCGCTTGCGCAACGGCTCCTGGTGGAAGAGTGAGGGGATCTCGAGCTTGCCCGATTCGAAGAATGCCTCGACCAGCCGGATCAACTGAAACACCAGGTAATCGCGATTGCCCGTGAAACGGCCGCCCAGCTCATCGTAGGCTTTGCGCGCAGCCTTGAAGCTCAGCCGCTGCAGGCGGAACTCTTCCGGCAGCCTCTCCAGGTCGATGACGTGAATCTTGTTCCAGTCGGTCGCGCCGCCCAGCGCTGGCGCGATTTCGGCGGAGATCGGCGTATTGGCAGGATCCAGCGTCAACGGTTCCACTTTGCTCCAGTCCACCGAGAGAACCGGACGGACCACCGCGTCGATCCGCAGCACGTTCGGCCACCGAATCTCGAAGGCGTTACGCTCGACCAGCGCCTCGACCTGGGTGCTGGCCTTGGGCGGCGGCGGCGCCTCCCCGCCTTCTCCGACATCCTGGAAGATCGAGAGCGGCACGCCGAATACGTTCACGTACTCGGCTTCGAACATGCGGTTGTCGTCGGTGTCGTACGACACTCGCCTCAGACCGCGCCCGATGACCTGCTCGCACAGCAACTGACTCGTGAACGCGCGCAGCCCCATGATGTGCGTAACGTTCTTGGCATCCCATCCCTCGGACAGCATCGCGACCGAAATCACGTTCTGAAGGTCCTGGCCCGCCATACCCCGTTTGCCGACGTTGTCCACGATCGCGCGCAGCAGTTCTTCCTTCTTGAGCCCACGCAGCCGCTCCTTGCGATCGTCCGGTATGGCGGCGGCCTCCACGATCGCCTGCAGGCGCAATTCGTAATCCTTGTCGGCAGTGGCGGTTTCACCAATTTCCGCCTTCTCCAATACTTTCGAGTCCACCCTCAGCGTACGGTTCGGTGCGTGCAACTCCGGCCAATGCGCATCACCTTTGCTGAAATAGTGCTCGACCCGCGCGGCGGTCTCCGTCCGGTTGCAGACCGTGAGCATGACCGGGGGAGAAACATGGCCCGCCTTCCGCCAATCCTCCATCGCCTTGCGCCAGTCCGCGCCGAGCAGCGTGTATGCTTTTTGCACGAGCAGCGGCAACGCCTCGTGGGGCTGCGCGCCGCGGCGGTTGATGTCCTGCGCGACCTCGTCGTCGCGGTAGATGTGGTAGAGCTTGGGCCGAAGCGTCTTCGCGTCCGGCAGCGCATCGTCGCGCACCACCACGCGCGGCGTCTTCACCAGCCCGGCCTCGATGGCATCATTCAGGCCGAAGTCCGACACGATCCAGTCGAACAGGCCTTCCTCGGTATTGGCGCGCCCGGTCGGCGCAAATGGGGTCGCCGACAGGTCGAAGCAGCGCTGGATGCGCCGGGTCTTGTGTATGCGGTCCAGCCCCTCGATCCAGCGCGTTGCCTCCTCAGGGTCGAAATCGTCGGTTTTCCTGACCTTGATATCAGCGGGAATGCGGTAGGCGTGATGGGCCTCGTCGTTGATGACAACGATATCCCGACAAGCGGCGACCTTGCCCAGGACATGGCGCGTGTAGGCTTCGTCACTCTGAGCGCCCTTCTTTACCACCGAGCGCTCCGTCTGCTTGAGCGGCATCAGCGTATGCCAGTTTTCGATCAGGATTTCCGCCTGATTCAATTTCTGGCGCAGGGCGTCCGACGGGCACAGCACGAACGCGTCGTAGTAGTTGTCCGGCTCGCCGGGATAGAGCACCCGCAGCCGCTCCTTGACCGTCAGACCCGGCGCGACGATGAAAAAAGCGCGCGAGAAATCCTTGCTGCGCTTGGGATAGGTCAGCGCGTTCAGCACTTGCCAGGTGATGATCATGGCCATCACGGTGGTTTTGCCGGTGCCGGTGGCCATCTTGCTGCAGAGCCGTTCCCACGCGCCCCCATCGCCCGGCACGTGTATGCCCTGCTTGTGCTCGGCCGGCGCCTCCACCCACCAGATCAGCGTCTCGATCGCTTCGAGCTGGCAGAAGTAGAAGGGGTAGACCCGCGGCGAGCGGTCCTGCCAGTGCTCCAGCAGGCCGCGCGTGACGCTGGTAATGCCCGGGTAGTCCGCCGCGCGCCACGCGTCCACGCGCTCGCGGATCGAGTTCACGAGATCCAGCGACTCGGTGCGCCGGGTGTTGTTGCGGATGTCGAAAATCTCGTAGCCCGCCGGACGCCGCCCTTCGGCCATCGACAGCGAACCGTCCCGCACCTG
>CAZQJF010000399.1:0-3997 GCA_964593735.1 uncultured Streptomycetaceae bacterium
CTGAACCGCCGGTGTCCGCGGCTGCGCCCGCCCCGAAGAGGCCGGCAGCGGTTGCGCCGACCGCCGGTGCAAAGGAATACGGGCCGATACAGCGGGGTGAGAACCTCTCCAGGATTGCTCAGGGGGTCAAGCCGGAAGGGGTGACGCTCGAGCAGATGCTGGTGGGGCTTTACCGCAGCAACCCCGACGCTTTCATCAACAAGAACCTGAACCTGGTGAAGACGGGCCGGATCCTCCGCGTACCCGACCGGGAAGAGATCGCGGCGATTCCACCGGCGGAGGCCCGGAAGGAATACCGGGCGCAGGTAACCGATTGGAATTCCTATCGCCAGGGCGTAGCTGATTCTGCGGGCTCGGCGCGCGGCGAGGGGCGTAGCGCCGCAAGCGGCCGTATCTCGACCAGAGTCGAAGACAAGGCGGGCAGCGACCCGAAGGATGTGGTCCGGTTGTCCAGGGGCGAGCCCCCCGGCGCCGCCGGAGCGGGCAAGGGTAAACCGCGCGGCACGACGGCGGAGCGCATCCGCGCGCTCGAAGAGGAAGTCACGGCGCGCGAGAAAGCGCTGAACGAAGCGAACGAGCGCATCGGTCAGCTCGAGAAGACGCTGAAAGACATGCAGAAGCTGGTCGAGCTGAAGAGTCCCGGCATGGCCGCTGCGCAGCAAAAGGCGCAGGACGCGGTCAAGCCCAAGCCGGACGCCAAGCCCGAATCCAAGCCGGATGCGAAGGCCGCAGCCAAGCCGGATGCGGTCCCGGCGAGCAAGCCCGAATCGGCAGCGGCAGCCAAACCGGAGCCCGCCAAATCCGAACCGGCGAAACCGGAAGCCGCGACGCCCACACCGCCCGCCGACACAAAGGCTGACGGGAAGTCGGACGCCAAGGCTCCCGATGTGACGGCCGACGCCAAGGCTCCCGATGCGCAAGCCGATTCCAAGGCTGAAGCCCCGAAACCGGACGCAGCCGCAGCATCGGAGCAGCCCAAGCCGAAAGTAGTCGTTACGCCTCCGCCGCCACCGCCCGCGCCGGACATGGTGGACCAGGTGATGGGAGTAGTCACCGATCCGGTCTATCTCGCCGCAGGCGGGGGTGTCCTCGTGCTGGGTTTGTTGGCACTCTGGCTGGCGCGCCGCCGTCGCCGCACCGACGATGACGAACCCCGGAAAGCGGCCCCGGTCCTGGGCCGAACGTCCGTGCCGGTGGCGGGCACGGCTGCCGCAGCAACTGCCGCCGCCGCTGCGGCGCCCATAGCCGCTCCGCCGCCGCCGCCGTCGGACGAAGTCGACCCGCTGGCCGAAGCCGAGGTCTATATCGCGTACGGCCGCGATGCGCAGGCAGAGGAAATTCTCAAGGAGGCGTTGGTCAAGAACCCCGGCCGACAGGACGCGCAAGTCAAATTGCTGGAGATTTACGCCGCTCGCAAGGACAAGAGCTCTTTCAACAAGCTCGCAGCCGATTTGCACAAGCAGACGGGCGGGGCCGGCGATTCCTGGCTCGCCGTTGCCGCGATGGGCTACGCGCTCGATTCGGGCAATCCTCTCTACGAAGCGGGCAGGCATGCGCAGGCGCACACAGCCGCGCCGGCGCCGGCGAGCGACCTTGATTTCGAGCTCGGCGGCGACAACACCGGCGTAGCGACGGACATTACGCTCGACTCGGGCGCTTCCCGGGTTCTCGCTCACGACACCACGGCGGTACTCGATGCAGGCGAGCTTCAGCGGATGGCTGCCGCGGCTGACGCATCTCCCGCGCCGCTCATGCCCGATTTCACGCTCGACATTCCCGCAGCCGGGTCGGACTCGCGCGACAACAAGACCGACATCAATCTCGAAGAGCCCGTTCCGACGCAAGACGGTCACATGATCGATTTCCAGATCGAGCTGCCGAAGTCGGAAGTGGAGCAAACTCAGGTGATGTCGGCACCGGATCCCAACGCCGGGCTGGATTTCAAGCTGGACATTCCCGACCTCAACCTGGGCGACACCACCCAGGCGGGAACTGCGGGCGGCGGCGAGAAAGACGGTCACTGGTACGACGTTCAAAGCAAGTTCGATCTTGCGAAGGCGTATCAGGAGATGGGGGACAAGGACGGCGCCAAAGACATCCTGCAGGAAGTCATCAAGGAAGGCGACGCCGAGCAGCAGGCACAGGCCAGGCAGCTCCTGGAAACGCTCGCATAGCCGGCTCCGGGCCGGGCAGGATCGAACCGCGGCAGTGAACGCTGTCGCGGTTTTGTTTTTTGGCCGGCAGCTTTTCCGGACCTGGCGGCAGGTTGGCACGAATGAGAATCGCGCTCGGGATGGAGTACGACGGCGGGCGGTTCTGCGGTTGGCAAACGCAGCCGCAAGGCTGCGGCGTGCAGGATGCGCTCGAACGTGCGCTCTCCGAGATCGCCGGATCCCCGGTCTCGACGATCTGCGCCGGGCGCACCGATGCCGGCGTGCACGCCCTGGCCCAGGTCGTTCATTTCGATACCGGCGCGCAGCGGCCGCTCGCAGCGTGGGTGAGGGGAACGAACGCCCTGCTGCCACCGGCGCTGGCGGTGACCTGGTCGCACGCCGTGGACGCCGAATTCCATGCGCGATACTCGGCGATGAGCCGCGCCTACCGCTACGTGCTGCTGAACCGCGGGGTGCGCCCCGCCGCCGATTCCGGCCGCGTGGGCTGGCATCACGTTCCGCTCGATCTGAAAATGATGCAAGCCGCAGCGCGGCTGCTCGCGGGCGAGCACGATTTCAGCGCGTTTCGGGCCGCCGATTGCCAGGCGCGCACGCCGGTGCGTACTATTCACAGCCTGGAAATCCTCCGCCAGGGCGACCTGGTGATCTTCGAGATCCGCGCCAACGCGTTCCTGCACCACATGGTGCGCAACATCGTCGGAAGCCTGGTCTATGTCGGCAGTGGAAAGTATCCGCCGGATTGGATGGGAATCGTGCTTGCAAGCCGCGAGCGCGCGAGGGCTGCGCCGACTTTCGAGGCCGCCGGGCTTTATCTCGCCGACGTGGAATACGCCGGGCGCTGGGGTTTGCCTTCCGCGCCGCGCGCCCCGTTCGCCGAGATAAGGAACAGGGAATGACATGGCTACGGCAGTGAAAATCTGCGGCATTACCCGGCTCGAGGACGCACTCGCCTCCATACGCGCCGGCGCGCATGCGATTGGGTTCGTATTCTATCGGCCGAGCCCGCGCTACATTGCGCCGGCCGCGGCCGGCGCGATCGTGCGCACGCTGCCTCCTTTCATCACAACCGTCGGACTGTTCGTTGACGAGCCGGCCGAGGACGTGCGCGCTACGGTCGCGCAGGTTCCGGTCCAGTTGCTGCAGTTCCACGGCACCGAAACACCGGCATACTGCCGCCAGTTCGGGCGGCCGTACATGAAGGCGGTGCGCATGGGTCCGGAAGTGGATTTGTTACAATACGCGCGGGATTATCGCGAAGCGAAGGCGCTGCTGCTCGACTCGTACGTCGAGGGCCTGCACGGCGGCAGCGGGTCAGCGTTCGATTGGAAGCGGGTCCCGGACGGTTTGCCGCTGCCGGTGATCGTATCGGGCGGGCTGACCGCTGAAAATGTCGGAGATGCCGTGCGGCAGGTGCGGCCGTGCGCCGTCGACGTATCGAGCGGCGTCGAGTCCGCGAAGGGCATCAAGGACGCGGGCAAGATCGCGGCGTTCATCGCGGGAGTGCGCAATGCGGATGTATGACCTGCCCGACGTAAGCGGCCATTTCGGCCAGTACGGCGGAATATTCGTTTCCGAAACCCTGATCCACGCGCTCGACGAGTTGAAATCGGCGTACGAGCGCTACCAGAAGGATCCCGAGTTCCTCGCGGAGTTTGCCTACGAGCTCAAGCACTACGTCGGTCGCCCGAGTCCGATCTACCACGCCAAACGCTGGTCGGGCCGTCTGGGCGGAGCGCAGATCTATCTCAAGCGCGAGGATCTGAACCACACCGGCGCGCACAAGATCAACAACGTGATCGGCCAGGCGCTGCTGGCGCGGCGCA
>CAZQJF010000400.1:0-3991 GCA_964593735.1 uncultured Streptomycetaceae bacterium
CGCCCACAGGGAATGGCGGATGTCGTGCCGCTTCCAGCCGGATTTCGCGATGGTCGCCGCGTGCTCGGGGCCGAGTACCACCGCGCAATGCCCGGCCGAGACGGCGTTGTTGTTGCAAATCGTGCTCATCGCGGAGCAGACGCTGTCGAGTATCCCTGCCGCATCGTTCGCGAAATGGTTGGTGACGCTGTGCGGGGGCTCCGCGGCCAGCACGAAGACGGTGGACGCCTCGGCCCGGTAGCCGTGCTCCACGTGATAGGGCGCAAACGGACTCGCCTCCTCGTTTTCGGCGATGCAGTAAGTGTATTTCCCGGGGTGGCCCAACGTGCTTTTGTCGAGCAGCCCCGGCCAGCCGCCGCCCACGTTCAACAGCACGAGACGCAAGGCCCTGCCTATGGTCGCGTTGGCGCGGTTGCCCGAGCCGAACACGTTGCAGCCGGCGTTCATGCCGATCGCCCCGCGAACCGGTCCGTTCACGACCACGAGCGGGCTCGCCATGTGAGTCGTCGCCTGCACCCCGTTCAGGTTGAACGGCGGATCGCACAGGGCAAGCATCGCCGCCTCGACGACGGGTGCGTATTCGGGCCGGCAGCCCGCCATCACCATGTTGATCGCCAGCACTTCGCACGTGAGGCCGCCCCAGCGCGGGGGCACGCGGCTCACCAGCCGGGCGCCTGCACCGCCCAGCGCGTCCACGATTGCTGCGATCTTCGCCGGCGTCGGGGGCACCACCGGGAAGCCGTCGGACCAGCCCCGCTCGTAGTACCACTCGATGAGATCCGTGCCCCCCGGCACTTCCGCAGCGGTGGGCGGTCCATTGATCATTGCGAAACCGGATGACAATCCGGTCTCGCCGATTTGTTCCCTACGCGCTCCCCTCTCCTCCGGGAGAGGGGTTGGGGGTGAGGGATCGAGCGATTTCACAAAGTTACGTAAAGCTCGACAGGTTGAATTTGCGCAGTCTGGCCCATGTCTTGCGTCCGGTTGAAAACATGAAACGCGAGCGGAAACCCCATTATGGCATCCCCTCCGCACATCCGGCATTGCGCGGGCCGGCTCGGGCGCTCTTGCGCCGGGGCTTCCAAGTCGGCGGAGAATTGAGTAAATTGAAGATTGAGGAGGAAACCCATGAGAACCATACCCGTATTGATCGCTGCCGCCGCCGTCCTGCTGACCGGCTGCCAGACCACGCCTTCCGAACCGGCGCGGGCAAACGCGCAGCTGAAACCAACCAAGGGCAACAAGACTTTCGGCGAGGCGACCTTCGAGCAGGTGGGCGACAAGGTCCGCGTCGTCGTGTACGTTCAGGGGATCAAGCCCGGACAGGAGCACGGCCTGCACATCCACGAGGTCGGCGACTGCAGCTCGGGCGACGGCATGAGCGCCAAGGACCACTTCAACCCGCAAGGCAAGCCGCACGGACATCACGGCAGCGCACAGCGCCACGCCGGTGACTTGCCCTCCCTCACGGGAGCCAAGAACGGCCGCGCCAAGATCGAAGCCGATCTCGACATCATCACCGTCGGGCCCGGACCCAACAGCGTCGTCGGCCGCGGTCTCATCGTTCACGCCGATCCCGACGACTACAAGACCCAGCCGACCGGCAATGCCGGCGCGCGCCTCGCCTGCGGCGTGATCCAGGCCGGCTGAGGAGCCCGCACCCGCATGCTGGCAACAGCGAGCGCTGACCGAAACGGCATCGCCATCCTTGCGACCGAAGCGGGCTCCTGAACGAGGAAAAGCCTGGTCGGGCCAACATTTGGTCGGACCGCGAGCCGAAAACTGCTTGGGGCGTTACGACCGCCTCAGCCCGTGGTTTGCTTCGACTACCTCACGGCTCGCGCGTCGCCGCAAGCGCTCGCAACACACGCTTGCCCGCGCGGCCGTCAACCGGCATCCCCGCGGACGCCTGGAAAGCCTGGATGGCTGCGCGCGTGCGCGGCCCGATGGCCCCATCCGCCGTGCCGATGTCGAAGCCGCGCTTGATGAGCAGTTCCTGGACCTCGCGCCGCTCGGCGCGCGACAGGCCCGGATCGTCCGTCGGCCACGCCCTCTGGAACGGGCCGGCGCCCCGCAGCCGGTCGGAAAGATGGGCGATCGCCAGCGCGTACGATTCGGCGGCGTTATAGCCATAGATCGCGTCGAAGTTCCTGAACACGATGAACGCCGGGCCGCTCGCGCCGGCGGGCAGCAATAGCGCGGCCGGTCCGCCGCCCGCAAGCGGCTGCCCGTCGATCCGGAGGATGCCGAGGCGGCTCCATTCCGGCAAAGCCCGGCGCGTGCGCCGCCCCGACGGCCCGTTGTAGCCCGCCGGCAGGCGCACTTCGTAGCCCCAGGGCTGGCCGCTCACCCAACCGGCGCGCTTGAGAAAATTCGCCGAGGAGCCGAGCGCATCGGGCACCGACCCGACGATGTCCCGGCGTCCGTCCCCGTCGAAGTCCACCGCCAGCCGCTGGAACGTGGAGGGCATGAACTGGGTATGGCCAAACGCCCCGGCCCACGAGCCCGTCAAGCCTTCCGGCGGAATATCACCGTTTTGCAGGATGCGCAGAGTCGCAACGAATTCGCCGCGAAAGAATCGCTGGCGGTTCCCGAAGCACGAGACCGTGGCCAGCGAGCGCACCAGCGGGCGGGTGCCCATCACCTTGCCGTAGTCCGACTCGACACCCCACACGGCGATGACGGTATGCCGGTCGACGCCGAATTTCTGCTCTGCGCGCGCCAGGACCGGAGCCCATTCGGCGAGTTTCGCGCGGCCGTCGGCGACACGCTGCTCGTCCACCAGCGCCGCCAGGTAGTCCCAGATCGGCGTCTTGAACTCGGGCTGGCTGTCCATCGCATCGAGCACGCTCTGATCGGGCTCGATGCCGCTCACGGCGCCGTCGAAAACCTGCGTGGTGATGCCTTGCGCCGCCGCGTCGCCGCGCAATGCCCGCAGGCACGCGTTGAAATCCTGAGCGCCGGCGTTCGATGCCCCGGCGACAGCCAGCAGCATCATGAGTGCCGGGCCGGACCGGCGCTTAGCAGTTATTGCTTCTCCTCGCGCCGGCGCCGGATCCCGGACAATGCCACGTTCGCGGCATGCGCACCCGGGCGGGTCTTTTCGCTCTTCATTCTTCGCTGACCGGATTCGCCCTTCGCGAGGGCGGAAGCGCGCTTTGCTGTTTCACCGCCGGGGCGCGTTCTCGGCGTGCCCGGCGGGTCGAGATCGGCTTCTAGCGGGCGCTTGGACCTGGATTTCACGAGATCTCCGGCAGTTGAACAAACAGGCTCAAGAGAGCGAGCAACGGATTTGACTGCTAAATGACTCCGGAATTCCTCAACGCTTCTATGCGCGCCTGGTCGTAGCCCAGCTCGCGCAGCAGGGCTTCTGTATGCTCGCCGAGCGCCGGCGCCGCACGTGCGGGCGCCTCCTCGCCCGCGCATCGTACCGGGGGTGCGACCATGCGGTAGGACCCCTGCGCCGCATGCGGCAGCGTCTGCAACCGGCCATTCTCCGTCACGAACGGGTTCTCCAGCGCCTGCGCGAGATCGTTGATCGGCGCCGCCGGCACTGCCCCGGCGAAGACAGCAAGCCACTCCACCGTCGTGCGTTGCCCGAGCTCGCGATCGAGCATTTCGGTCAGCAGGTCGCGCTGCCGCAGCCGGTCCGGGAACCGGCGAAAGCGCGCGTCTTCGCCCCACTCGGGATGACCCAGCTTCCCGCACAGCGCCGGCCAGAATTTCTCCTTGTTGCACATGAGGTAGATCCAGCTGTCGCGCGTGCGGTAGAGCTGGCACGGCGTCAGCGCGGGATGCGCCGAGCGCGGCAGGCGGCCGGTGACCACGCCTTCGTTCAGGTACCACGTGGCAAGGTAGGCCGTGTTGTGCAGCGCCATGTCGAAGAGACTCACGTCGATGTCGCGGCCCGCGCCGGTCGCGCGCGCCGCGGTGAGCGCCGCGAGCAGCGCGTACGCGAGCCCGAGGCCCGTCATCAGGTCCACGATCGACA
>CAZQJF010000401.1:0-1195 GCA_964593735.1 uncultured Streptomycetaceae bacterium
CAGCGAGAAGTCGAGCAGCGGCGACTCCGATCGCAGTTGCAGCCAGACGAAGGCGCTGCCGGCGCCCAGGCCGATCAGCACCAGCATCACGATCGCGTCGGAGCTCCAGCCATAACGCTGTCCGTTCGCGCCGGCGAAGAGCAGGCTCACCAGCGCCGCGACCAGCAGCGAGTAGCCGATCCAGTTGAATTTTGGCGCGGGGCCCTGCTCCTCCCGCCCGGGCAAGTAGACCATGCCGAGGAGCAACGAGACCACGCAGATCGGGATGGGCACGAGAAAGATTTCCCGCCAACCGATGGTGTCGATCACCATGCCGCCGATCATCGGCCCGAGCATGGGGGCGATCTGAATGCCTGTGCCGTGGATCGCCATGGCCTGGCCGCGACGATCCGGCGGGAACTGGGTGAAGATGAGCGCCATGATCATCGGCTGCATGACGCCGGCGGCGAAGCCTTGCAGCACGCGCCCCAGCACGACCACCTCGAAGCTCGCGCCGAAGAAAGTGAGCGCGGTGCCGGCGAAGAACACGCCGTTGATCACCACGAATGCGCCACGCACACCGAAGGCGCTCGCGAACCAGGCGCTGAGCAGCTGGCTTGCAACCATCGTCGCGACGAACCCGGTCGCCAGCCATTGCGCCTGGTCCTGCCCCACTCCAAAGGCGCCCATCACGGTCGGCACAGCGACATTGGCGATCGTCGACGAGAGCACCATCGCGACCGCGCCGGCCATACCGGCGCCCGTCACGAGCCACTTGGTGTTCGGAACCTGTTTCCAGGATGCGGCGGCGGTTGACAACGGGTTATGACGTGCTCAAGCGCGCGGGGCCTCGCGCAGCGCGGCCGCGAGCAGACCGAGGGCGGCGCGCGCGAACACTCGCATGAGGGCTTCGCCCACCGTGGTGGCCATCGATTCAAGCTCGTTCAAATTCCCCCCTGGATCGTGCGATATTGGTTCCGGAGAACTACAGACAGGATGAACAAGATGAACAGGATGGTCAAAAGTCAAAAGCGCGAGCCCGCGAAACCGTAGTTTGAGGGGCGCCGCGCGCACGCCGGGGCCGTCATCCGTGCGCCTGGCTTCGACTGGTCCTATCGCGGTCAGGCCCACTTGCGCTAATCTGGCACCTTGGGACTCAACTGAAGCCCCCGGAGGAGCCATGCCTGCGCTCAAGACCCGACTCACCATCAAACGC
>CAZQJF010000401.1:1295-3989 GCA_964593735.1 uncultured Streptomycetaceae bacterium
TGAAGCCCCCGGAGGAGCCATGCCTGCGCTCAAGACCCGACTCACCATCAAACGCCTGCACCCGCTTTTCGTCGCCGAGGTGACCGGCATCGATCTGACGGTGCCCGTACCGCGCGAAGACTTCCGCGCGATCTGGGACGCGTTCAACGAGCACCAGATCCTCGTCTTCCGCGACCAGGCTTTCGACGACGAGTCGCAGATCGCGTTCAGCCGCAGCTTCGGCGAGCTCGAGACGATGCTGGCGCACCCCGGGAACGACTGGAATCCCGGGCACATTTCGGTCATGACCAACCTCGGCAAGGACGGCAACAGGCTGCCCCTCGACCACCCGGCGATGGAGCACCGCATGCGCAACGAGGCCTGGCACAGCGACAGCTCGTTCAAGCCGATCTCAGCGCTCGCATCGCTGCTGGCGGCGCGCATCGTGCCGCCGGTCGGCGGCAATACCGATTTCGCGAGCGCGCGCGCGGCTTACGAGGACCTGCCCGCGGAGCGCAAGGCGGAGCTGGAACGGCTCACTGCCGTCCATCGCGTCACGCATCCGGACATGGACGAGGACAAGGGGTACGACGAGGAAGCCAAGAAGCGCCACACCGTCACGCACCCGCTGATCCGGGTGAACCCGGTCAACGGCCGCAAGGCGCTCTACGTCGGCGCGCACGCGCAGGAGATCGTCGGAATGCCACGGCAGGAAGGGCGCAGGATACTCGACGAGCTGACGGCGTTCTGCACGCAGCCCAAGTACGTATACAGCCATCAGTGGCGCGACGGCGACGCGGTGATGTGGGACAACCGCTGTACGCTGCACCGGGCGACAACGTTCGACAGGACAAAGTACAAGCGCAAGCTGCACCGCACGACCATCGCGGGACAGGCGCCGGACAGCGCTTTTGCAAGGATGCCGGAACCGCGTGGCGTTGCTGAGCAGGCACATTCCCGGGCAGCAGCAAAGTGAGGCCTTCCGAAACTGTGCCAGGCTCGTGCCTGACCCTTCGATCAGGCTGGACAAGCGTTACACGAGCCTTCTAGAATCGAATCAGGTTCGAGTACACCCCCTTCATTGGAGGATGTTATGCGTGCATCCGCAATCGTCGCAAGTTTCGCGCTGGCATTTAGTCTGACCGTCACGCAGGACAACGCGCGTGCTGCTTCGGCGAGCGATGTGGAGGCCTACCCTGTTCGGCCCGTGCGCCTGATCCTGGCCAGCGGCCCTGGTTCTGCGCCGGATGTTATCGGGCGCCTGCTGGGGAACAGGCTCTCGGAAACCTGGGGCCGGTCCATCGTCGTGGACAATCGTCCCGGAGCCACGGGATTGATTGCCGTGGAAATGCTGGCCAATGCTGCGCCGGATGGCTATACCTTGGGCATGTTTACGATGACCAACCTGATTGCGATGCTGATGTACCAGAAGTACATGCTCGCGACCGAGCTGGGTGCGGTAACGCTGGTGGGCACGACGCCGTTTGCAATCGTGGTCAACGCAGCAACGCCGGTCCGGAATATCGCGGAGTGGATTGCCTACGCCAAGGCACGGCCCGGGCAGTTGCGCTACGGGTCCACAGGAATGTGGGGTTCGTTGCACATGTGCATGGAGAAATTCAATGCCATCAATGGCATCAGGATGACCCATGTGCCCTACAAGAGCGCGGTTCCCGTCATGACGGATCTGATTGCCGGCGAGATTCACGTGTTCTGTCCCGCAGCGCCCATGCTGCCGCCGTATCTCAAGTCCGGCACAATACGCCCGCTCGGCGTGACCTATACGGAACCGACCAAACTGCTGGCGGACGTGCCGCCGGTTTCCGATACGGTTTCCGGCTTTTCGCTCTATGGCTGGTACGGCGTGCATGTGCCGCGCAATACACCGCCGGCCATCATCCGGAAAATCAATGCAGAACTGGTCAACGCGCTAAAGGATCCGAAACTCGCCAAGATCATGCTTGTCGCCGGTGCGGAAGCTGTGGGCTCCACGCCTGATGAATACACGGCATTCCTCCGGAAAGATACCGATCACTGGACCAAGTTGCTCAAACAGAGTGGCGCCACGCTCGGCAAGCCCCAGCAGTAGTGCGGTGGTGAGGGCAGTGGCCGCAAAGGTGACGTGTCGGACCTCCACTCCCAGCGTGTAGCCGTCCGGCTGCGACCGGACCGCGAGTTCGGTGGCGATGAGGGCGGATGCTCCCCTGCGATTGTCGGGTTGTCACTGGCTGTGATAGATGCCGGCCTGCTTCACCACCTCTCCCCACTTGTCGTGCTCGGCTTTGACGAAGCTCGCGAACTGCGGGACCGTACTTCCGACCGGCTCCGCGCCGGCTGCCGATAGTTTCTCGCGGATGTCGGTCCTGAGCAGAAACTGGGCTGAATCGCGTTGGAATCTTTCGATGATGTCCGGCGGCGTTCCGGCGGGCGCGAGCAGCGCGCTCCAGCCGGTGACCTGCACGTTTGGATAGCCGAGCTCGATCATCGTCGGCGTGTCGGGCCACGCCTTTGCACGGCGCGCGCCGCCCGTGGCGAGCAGGCGCAGACGGCCGGAGTGTATGTGCGGCCCCGCGCCGGCCGATGTTGCCCACGACATCATTACCTGGCCGGCAATGGTATCGGTCACCGACGGGGTTTCGCCCCTGTAAGGCACGTGCGTCAATTTGACGCCCGTCTCTCCGGCGAGGAGCACGTTCGCAAGATGCGTGAGGTTGC
>CAZQJF010000402.1:0-3983 GCA_964593735.1 uncultured Streptomycetaceae bacterium
CGACCGAGCTGTAGTAGCCCAGCAGGGCTACGACCTCGGCGATGCCGTTGCGGCCAAGTACCCGTTCGGCGCGGGCGAATACCTCGTCGGGGCCTGCGCCCGGCTCCATCGCGATTCTCGCCAGATCGTAGACGGCGCGCTCGCGCTCGTTGTCGAGCACGGGCTCCTGACCGGTACAGATGGCGTCTAACACGCTCTGCGGGATCCCGAGCTTGACGCAGGTCCTGGCGTGCACGGTCCAGACATACTCTCCCTTCCAATGATTGGCGATGATGCAGATCGCGAGCTCGACCTCGCGCTCCGACAGCGAGCCCTTCTTGTTGAGAAAGGTGCCGATCGTCTCCAGCGCGGCGGCGAGCCTGGGCGAGTGGATCCAGATCCTGTAGGGCGTCAGCAGCCGACCGCGCCCGGCGACGAGGTCCTTGAATACTTTCGCCTGCTCGAGGTTCAGCTCGTTTTCGGGAATATCCTTGATGCGAACGGGTTCGGGCATCGGTGTGGCCTCCAAGGTTATTCGGTGCAAACCCGGCCGCAGCCGGCTTGGAAAGAGATAGTCGTCGCGGAAAAATGGCGCAGAAAAATGGGGCCAGGCTCGAGCCTGAGCTAGCCCCGATTTTCCGGACACTTTTGAACGTGGACAATACGCTCGGAGGTGTCAGATGGGCAAGCGTTCGTTGCAGGTGAAGCGGGAACAAATACATGAACTTGGCGTGGTCCGACCCGTGCCGGTCAGAGCGAGTAGAATCGAAAGCCCGGCTTCTTTCTCATCAATTCAACTCGTCTCATGATCGTCAGCCATTGCAAGCACGGCAAGAACGTCCTGCTCGGGCTCCTTTGCGGAGTCGCGCCTTTCGTCTTCATCGCTAGCCCGCATGCCGCGCCTCCCGAAGCCGGCGCGTACCCGACGCGTACGGTGCGCGTCATCGTGCCGTTTGCGCCCGGAGGCTCCGACATCGTCGCGCGCATGCTCGCGCCGCGGCTATCCGACAAGCTGGGCCAGCAGTTCGTCGTCGATAACCGGCCCGGGGCGGCGGCCGTGATCGGCTCGGACATTGTCGCCAAGGCGCCGCCGGACGGGTATACCGTTCTCTTTTGCACGGCCTCGCTCGCCACGACCGCCGCCTACATGAAGAAGCTGCCGTACGACCCGGTGACCGACTTCGCCGGCGTCGCGCAGGTCGGCTGGGTGCCGTTCGTGCTGGTCACGCACCTGTCGCTGCCGGTGAAGACCGTCAAGGAGTTCGTCGCCCTGGCGAAGAAGCGGCCGGGCGAGCTGTTCTACTCCTCGCCCGGCACGGGAGGCATCGGGCACCTGGCCAATGAGCTGTTCGCGAAGCAGACCGGCATCAAGATCACCCACGTCGGCTACAAGGGCTCGGGGCCGTCGCTGATCGCGCTGCTGTCCGGCGAGGTCCAGTTCATGATGCCGAACATCAGCGCCGGGCTCGGTGTCATCCAGGCCGGCAAAGTGAGAACCCTCGGCATCGCAGCCCCGAGCCGGGTACCGCTCGCGCCGGAGCTGCCGACATTGCGCGAGGCAGGCGTTGATCTGGTGAGCGGCCCATGGTACGGCGTGGTGGCGCCGCGCGGCACGCCGCAGACTATCGTGGACACGCTCAATCGCGAGATCAATGCCGTGGTGAAGACGCCCGACATGGACAAGAAGCTCGCGGCGCAGGGCGTGCTGGTGCATCTCATGACGCCGCAGCAGTTCACCGCCCACATCAAGTCCGACATTGAGAAGTGGCGGGACGTCATGCGCGTCGCGGGCATCCCGCAGGAATAGCGGCAAGCGCCGCGCGGGGCTGAAACTAGTCCGCCTTCACGCCAGCCCGCTTGCTCTCTGAGACGCATCACCTGAGACGCATTTCTTGGGACCCATCATCTGAATGTTGCCACGCTGGTAACGGGTTAGAAGCTGGGCCGCCGCGTCCCCCATGCGGCGCGACAATGGGGAAAATAGGGCCTGACCCGAGCCTGACCCGAGCCTGACCCCATTTACGATGACGCGACAGCGGGAGCACCTCGGATAAGATCGATAAATTCCAGCGGAGCGACGGGATCTTCGTCCCCGCGCCACGCCACGTGCTGGTCCGGGCGCACCAGCGCGAGCCTGCGCCGATATAGCTCACGTGCCTCCGGTGCTTGCACATCCAGGACCTTTAACGGCACGTTCCGACTCGCAGCAGCTTCGACGAGGCCCGTGACGGCAGCCATCGGGTCAAAGCGAAGCAGGGTGTAGTCCGGACCGAGCGCGTCGTAAAGCGAGCGCCGGCCCTCGAGCCACAAGTGAGGTGCACGACATCCCGAAACCGTGGATGAAGTGAATGTGCCCATCGTATACGCGGGGTGTCGCTCGCCGTCGTAGGCGATGATCGGCGAGCGATCATAGTAGTAGCCGAAATTCAGGCCGCCGCAGCATTGCTGCTCCACGTCGAGCTCGTACGCCGCTCTGCCGACGCGCACGCGCGTAGCCTCTCCGACCGCATCCTGCCGCTCAATATCGGCGGTTATCGTGTCCCGTTGCAGTGTGACCTTCCCCGCGACGTCGGCGATCAACCGTGAAACCTGATCCGTGATCGGCTGTCGTTCCGCGTTGTAGGCATCGAGTATCGCCGGCGATGCCCATCCGTTCAGCACGCTTGCGAGTTTCCAGGCCAGATTTGCTGCGTCCGCAATGCCGGCGTTCATTCCATAACCGCCGAGCGGTATCCAGAGATGCGCTGCGTCGCCGCATATGAATACCCGCCGGTCCTGAAACCTGTCCGCGACAAGACGGCGAGCGACCCAGTCCTCGGTCGAGAGCACTTCAAAGGGAAACTCCAGCCCTACCCCCAGAATCATGCGAATCGCCCAATCGCGATCCACAGAATTGAGGTCGGCTTCGCCAGGGTAGGAATAGTTCTGGACATTCCAGGTCTCGCGACCGTCGACAGCCATCGTCACCCCGCAGCGACGGGGGTTGAGCGAAAAATACAGCCAGGCTGGCTTTCCCGGGAGAAGCTTCCGCAGTGCCGGAGCGCGAATGTAGGTGGACTGGGCATATTGAAGCACCGGTGTCCCCACGAACTCGGCGCCGATTGCTTTGCGGACTATCGAGCTCGCGCCGTCACAACCGACCAGATAGACGCAGTCGATCGAGGTCGACTTTCCGCTATCGAGGTCGCGGGCCACGGCCGTGACACCGTGTTCGTACTGAGTGAATTCTTCGACTTCGGTGCGATTCATGATACGAACGCGCGGTTGCGCAGCCACGTGAGCGAACAGCACCGGTTCGAAGAACTTCTGGTTGACCCGGTGAGTATGTTCCGGTGTCAACCACAGCGTATCGGGTCCCTTCGCAGCGGCCGTGCCCCGCTCGCCTCGCGCCGGGATCAGGACGCGCGAGAGTTCCGTTCCAAGCACCGCCGTAGCGGAGACGATGTCGTTCGGGTAGTCGGACGGAAGTCCGATGCCGCGCAGCTTGTCGGCGACCCCGAGGCGGCGAAAGACTTCCATGGAGCGAGCCGAAATCTGACCGCACTTGACGCTCGGCTCGGCGTTGAAAGGACGCCGCTCCGCGACGACGACATCGATGCCTCGCCAGGATAGATCCAGGGCGAGTGTCATACCAACCGGCCCGCCGCCGACGATCAGCACGCTCGCCTTGATCGTGTCAGACCGCATGGTCATTTCTTCTCGAATCCGCAACCTCGGAGCGCGCTACTCGCGTGTGATTGAAATACCAAGCGACTACCAGCAACAGAAGTGATGAAGGACTGCGAGCATAGTTGTGACCCCTAACGAATAGTGAACTTCCGAAATGTAGCCTATCATGGTCCGCTAGAATAAGACTCTGGAATATCAAGCCATTGCACGCAAACAATCGGTCTATCCATTCAGCTCACGCAAGAATATCGAAATAGGCTGCTTGGATGGGCTGCTGAACGACTGCTGAGCGCCCGAGGAGCCTGTGGGTCGATCTCCGAAAACCTGCCGCCCGT
>CAZQJF010000403.1:0-3981 GCA_964593735.1 uncultured Streptomycetaceae bacterium
CGGGATCCGCACCGGAGCGCCGGTTGCGCGCGTGCTCGTCTCGGGCGGCCGCGCGACCGGCGTGGTGCTGGAGAGCGGCGAAGAACTGGGGGCCGGTCTCGTGATCTCGAACACCGATCCGCGGCGCACGTTTCTGAAGCTCGTCGGGGCGGAGCACCTGCCCGCCGACCTCGTCGAAGGGATGGCGCGCTACAAGTTCCGCGGCGCGTCCGCCAAGGTGAATCTGGCCCTGGACGAATTGCCGGATTTCACGTGCCTGCCCGGCAAGGGGCCGCATTTGCGCGGCGCCGTTTCCATCAGCCCGAGCGTGGACTATCTCGAGCGCGCCTACGACCAGGCGAAGTACGGGGAATTCTCGAGCCGACCGTACATGGACATCATCATCCCGTCCGTGATCGATCCGGGCATGGCGCCGCCGGGCAAGCACGTGATGTCGATCTTCGCGCAGTACGCGCCCTATGACCTCAACGGGGGCTGGACGGACGCGCAGCGCGAAGCATTCGGCGACACGGTTGTCGACACCCTCGCGCAGTACGCGCCGAACATCAAGTCGGCCATCCTGCACCGGCAGGTAATCACGCCGGCCGACATCGAGGCAACGATCGGCTTGAGCGAGGGCAATATCTTCCAGGGCGAGCTGACCCTGCAGCAGATGTTCTTTCTCCGGCCGGTGGCTTCCTGGGCGCAGCACCGCACGCCGATACACGGTCTCTATCAGTGCGGCTCGGGAACGCATCCGGGCGGCGGAGTCATGGGCGGCCCCGGGCGCCTCGCGGCACGCGCCGTCCTGGAGGATGGCGCGTAATGAACGCTGTCGCTGTGGTCATCGGTAGCGGCGTGAACGAGCTCGTCGCCGCGCACTATCTCGCGCGTGCCGGCCACCGCGCCATCGTGCTCGATCCGCGGCCCGGCCACCAGGGAGCTCTGGACGAGGGGGGATGGGTTCCACCTCGAGTCGCGCGGGAGCTGGCACTCGAACGCCGCGGATTAAAGATCCAGCATTCCGATCCGTGGATCACGGCGCCGCTGCCGGGCGGCGGCCATCTCGAATTATGGCGCGACATGACGCGCTCGGTGGAGGCGATCCGCAAGCTCAACCCGGGCGACGCCGCGAAGTGGCCGCTGTTCTGCGGGCGGATGGCGCGCCTCGCGCGCCTGCTCGAACAGCTCTACCTGGCGCCGCCGCCCGATCTCATGGCGCGGGGGATGGCAGATCTCGCGCGGCTCGGCCAACTCGGGCTGCGCGTTCGGCGCCTCGGACGGCAGGGCATCGAAGACCTGTTGCGCGTGCCGCCGATGTCGGTGGCGGACCTGCTCGACGACACCTTCGAGAGCGATGCGTTGAAGGGCATCCTCGGGGCAGCGGGCGTCATGCACCTGTGCCAGGGTCCGCGCTCGGGGGGCACGGCGTTGCGGCTGCTCCATCACAGCGCCGGCAGCCCGCCCGGAGTCTTCCGTCCGCCGCTGTCGAACATCGGCCGCGTACTGAGCGTGCTGCCCGGCATCGAGATACGCCGCGGCGCCGGGATCGGCCGCATCTCGGTGCGCGAGGGCCGCGTCACCGGCGTCGTGCTGGCGAGCGGGGAGGAGATCGCCGCATCGGTGGTCGCTTCCGGCGCCGATCCGAAACGCACGTTACTCGAGCTTACGGACACCCGGTGGCTGGATCCCGAGCTCGTCCGCGCCGTACGCAGTATCCGCTCCAGGGGTGTGGCCGCGCGGGTCACGCTGGCGTGCGATCGTCCGCCCGGATTTTCCGCGCTGGCCGTGGCGCCCTCGCTGGACTACCTGGAACGCGCGTACGACGACGCGAAGTATGGGCGTGTTTCGCAAGCGCCGTACCTCGAAGCGCGTAACGGCGATCGGACCGCGGACGGACGGCAGCGGGTCGAGGTGCACGTGCAGTACGCGCCCTGCACGCTGGCGGACGGCGAGTGGGATGATGACCGCCGTCGAGCGCTCGGAGAAATCGTCGTGAAGGTGCTGTCCGAACATGGGGCGGACTGCGGATCGGCGGTCATCACACGCGTGCTTTCGCCGCGCGATCTGGAGCAAGAATACGGTTTTCCCGAAGGCCAGGTCGAGCACGCGGAGCCCGGCCTGGACCAGTTGTTCTGGATGCGGCCGGTGCCGGCGCTGGCACGGTATCGCACGCCGATCGAAGGGCTCTACCTGTGCGGTCCGGGCATGCATCCGGGCGGCAGCATCGCCGGCGCGTGCGGCCATAACGCCGCGCGCGTCATTCTGCAGGATCTCAAACGCCTACCGGGTGGGTGATCGGTTTTCTAGCCGCGTGATGCAAAATCCCGTTCGCCCTGAGCCCTTCGACTCCTCTCCGTTCGTGCTGAGCGTAGGCCTTGCCGGAGTCGAAGCATGAACGGAGATACGCTCAGGATAAACTGCGCGCGTACGCGCGGAGTCGAAGGGTGAACAAATCATTGAATTGCAGCCGTTCATCCTTCGACTCCGCTGCGCTACGCTCAGGACGAACGGATTACGAGATGAACGGACGGAGTCGAAGGGCTCAACACGAACGGGCTTTTTATGTCAACCTCGCACCGCCGCTGCCGGGATACAATGCGGCGCGAGAAGCCATGTCTGTTTTCCCTGCTTGACCCCTTGTTCACCCGCGACCGGGATCGTGTGATGAGAAAGGCAGCGCTCCGGATACTTCAGATCGCCCTGATGCTCGCCATGGTCGCGGGTTGTGGCGACAAGGCGCTCAAGCTGCCGAAGCTGTCGGACACGGACGTGATCGTCGCGTTCGGCGACAGCCTGACCTTCGGGACCGGAGCAGCAGAAAACGAGAGCTATCCCGCGGTGCTCGGTCAGATGATCGGGCGCAACGTCGTGCGCGCGGGCGTGCCCGGTGAAGTGACCGCGCAAGGCCTCGCGCGGCTGCCCGCGGTGCTGGACGAGCACAGCCCGCGGCTCGTAATCATCTGCCTGGGCGGAAACGACATGCTGCGCAAGGTCGGCGAGGCCGAGATCAGGAAGAACCTGCGCGCCATCATCAAGACGCTCAGGGACCGCAACATCGGCGTGGTGCTGGTGGGCGTGCCGCGGCCGGCCCTCATCACCAGCGCCCCGGAGTTCTACATCGAACTGGCAAGGGAGCTGGCCGTGCCCTACGAGGGAAAAGTCGTGACGAGCGTGCTCTCCTCGGCCGAGCTGAGATCCGACCCCATCCATCCGAACGCCAGGGGCTATCGGATGATGGCGGAGGCGGTCGCGCTGCTATTGAAGAACGCCGGGGCGATTTGATTTGCAGCGGAGACCAGGTTATTGAGCCACAGATAAACACAGATGAAACCAAAGGCCAAATTGGCCACGGAATCACACGGAAAACACGGACAGAACGGAAGACCTGAAATGATTTTATTCGTTGATTGGTTGTTTCGTTTTTTTGTAGTTTCTGTGTGCTTCCGTGTGTTTCCGTGGCTGAAATAATCTTGAATTTCAGGTTTTAATTTATCCGTATTTATCTGTGTGTATCTGTGGCTGATTCTCTGTCTCCTACGTGAGTTCCACGCGACGGCTGTCCCCGGTCCAGCTGACGGTGCTCATGTGCGCGGCGGAAACGCTCGGAATGGCGGGCTTCGCCGCGTACACGACGCTGCTGCCGGTGCTGCAACGCGAATGGAGCCTCAGCAACTCCGAGGCGGGCCTGATCGGGGGCATCTACTACGCGGGCTACGTTGCAGCGACGCCCATACTCACCAGCCTGACCGACCGCGTCGATCCACGCCGCGTCTATGTGGCGGCGTGCCTGGTCTCGGTCGCCGGCGCGGCCGGGTTCGCGCTCTTCGCCCAGGGTCTCGCAACCGCGCTGGTGTTTCAGATGATGATCGGAATCGGCCTGGGCGGAACGTACATGCCGGGCATGAAAATGCTCGCCGATCAGCTCGACGGCACCACGCAGTCGCGCTCGGTTGGCATCTATGCCGCGTGCTTCGGCGTGGGCTCCAGCATTTCCATCGT
>CAZQJF010000404.1:0-3973 GCA_964593735.1 uncultured Streptomycetaceae bacterium
GGTACGAGATCATCGCCGGCGAGCGGCGCTGGCGCGCTGCCCGCCTCGCCGGGCTCGCGAGCGTGCCGGCCCTGGTGCGCGAAGTTCCCGACCGCAATGCGCTCGCCATCGCGTTGATCGAGAACATTCAGCGCGAAGACTTGAACCCGCTGGAAGAAGCCGGCGGCCTCAAACGCCTGCTCGATGAATTCGGCATGACGCACGCCGACGCCGCCGAGGCGCTGGGCCGCTCGCGCGCCGCCGTCACCAACGCGCTGCGGCTGCTCGAGCTCGCCCCGCCGGTCCAGGAGTTGCTGCGTGATGGCAAGCTGGACATGGGACACGCACGGGCGCTGCTCGCCCTGCCGGCGCTGCGCCAGATCGAGCTCGCCCGTGTCGCGGTAGAGCAGGGACTCTCGGTGCGCCAGGTGGAGGCGCGCGTCGCGGAAGCGCTGGAACGCCCGGTGACGCGCTCCCGCATCCGGGGCGACCGCGACGTCGCGCGGCTGGAGGAGGAAGTCTCCCAGCGCCTGGGCACTACGGTGCGGATCAGGCACGCCGGGAAGAAAGGCGCCGGCAAGCTGATCGTGCATTATGCGAATCTGGAGCATCTCGATCAGCTGCTCGCCAAGCTGCGGTGAGCACGCGGCGCGTTGACCGCCCGTGACAAATCCGATTACAATCCAAGGCCTTGCTTTGCTTCAGACTTTTGGGATGTCGGCGTGATCCTCCTGCAAAGCAAGCCGATCCGTACGGTTTTCCGGTGGCAGGCGTATGCCACCGCCGCCATGACCCTCTTTGCCGGGAGCCTTTGGGGGATACCTGCGGGCCTGTCGGCGCTGCTCGGGGGATTGGTGAGCATGGCATCCGGCACGGTCTTCGCGATCGTCGCCTGTACGGGAAAGGCCGGGTCCGCAGGCGGCGTATTGCGCGTCGCGCTGAGGGCCGAAGCCGCTAAAATAATCGCCATCGTATTGCTGCTGTGGCTCGTGTTGACAACTTACAAGGAAATCGTCGCCCTGGGATTCCTGGGCGCGTTCGCGGTTACCATCCTGATTTTCAGCGCGGCAGTCACGGTGCGCGACGACAAATAGACCGCTAACCGGAACTTGTCCATGGCAGCCGGCAAAGAGCTCAATCCCACCGATTACATCCAGCACCATCTCACGTTTTTCACCCGGGAGATCGGAGAGGGCGGATTCTGGACGCTGCACGTCGACTCGCTCGTGACCTCGATCCTGCTGGGCGTAGTCGGATTCGGCGCATTGTGGTGGGTGGTCAAAGGCGCCACGCCGGGCGTTCCCGGCAGGCGCCAGGCGTTCGTGGAGTTGCTCTTCGATTTCGTCGACGAGCAGGTCAAAGGCATATTCCATCACGGCGATCGGCACAAGTTCGTCGCGCCGGCCGCGTTGACGGTCTTTGTCTGGGTCGTGCTGATGAACTCGATGGATTTTCTTCCCGCCGACTGGGTCGCCCTGGGGACGCAGGCGATATCCGCTGAAGGATTCCGGATCGTTCCGACCGCCGATGTAAACACGACCTTCGCGCTGGCGCTTACGGTGTGGGTGCTGATGATCGTGTTTGCGATCTCGGCCAAGGGTATCGGTGGTTTCATCCACGAGTTGTTTTGCGCGCCTTTCGGCATCAAGCCGCTGTGGATGTCGCCCCTGCTCGCGGTCTTCAATCTGCTGTTCAACCTGGTCGAGTACATCTCCAAACCCCTGTCCCACTCACTGCGGTTGTTCGGCAACATGTACGCGGGCGAGATCCTGTTTCTGCTGTTGTGGCTCTGGGCGGCGACCGGCCTGGTCGGCACGTTCTTCGGCTTCTGGCTCGGGCTCGGGTGGGCGATTTTTCACATCCTCATCGTTCTGCTGCAGGCCTATATCTTCATGATGCTCACGATCGTCTATATCGCGATGGCGCACGAGCATCACTGACCCGTAACCAGCAACGTTTTCGCACGGAAAGGAAGGAAAAAATGGAGAAACTACAACTACTTGCGATGGTTCAGGCGTACACGGGCATCGGCATAGGACTGATGGTCGGTCTCGGCGCGCTCGGCGCCTGCGTCGGCGTGGGGATCATGTGCAGCCGCTTCCTGGAGGCGGCGGCGCGCCAGCCCGAGCTCACCAACTTGCTGCAGGGCAAGGTGTTCCTGCTGCTCGGCCTGATCGACGCTTCGTTCATCATCGGGCTCGGGATCGCGATGTTTTTTGCCTTCGCCAACCCCCTCGCCACGGCATTCCGCTAGAGCGGCAGCACCGGTGAACGCCCTGTCCCGAGAGGGAAAACCATGAGCATCAATCTCACGCTGTTCGCGCAGGCCGCGGTTTTCCTCGCCTTCATCTGGTTCACGGTGAAAGTGGTATGGCCGCCCGTGCTGCGCGCCATCGAAACCCGGCAAAAAACCGTCGCCGAAGGTCTCGCCGCCGCCGAGCGCGGGAGGCTCGATCTCGCGGCGGCCACGAAGCGCTCGAATGAGATGCTGGCGGAAACGAAACAACAGGCGCAGGAGATCATCGCGCAGGCCGAGCGGCGCGCCACGCAGCTCGTCGAGGAGGCGAAAAGCGCCGCCAGGACTGAGGGCGATCGGATGATATCCGGGGCCAGGGCAGAGATCGACCAGCAATTCTCACGCGCCAAGGAAGCCCTGCGCGAAGACGTGGCTGCGCTGGCGGTCGCAGGCGCGGAAAGGATCCTGAGGCGCGAGGTGGACGCCAAGGCGCACGCCGATCTGCTGTCGCAGATCAAACAGGAACTGCGCTAGGAATTTGCCGGGTCTGGCCCGCCAAATTCCTTATATAAGACCTACCAATCAGGATGACAGGCATGCAACTTCGGTGGTTATCTTCGCTGCATTCGAGCCCCACGGGAAGGTTCCACTCTGAATTGTCCGCCGGTTCTATTATTAGCGGCCTGCGCGCACGCTCCTTCGGGCGTGTGTCCATGCTCGGGGCAGGCCGCTAATGGCTGAGAACGTCACCATCGCGCGGCCCTACGCCGAGGCGGCATTCGCCATGGCTGATGCAGGTGGCACGCTGCCCGCCTGGGCTCAAGCGCTCGACGTGTTGGCGCCGGTCGCAAGGCATCCCGAAGTGCGCGAGGCGATCGGCAACCCGCGGTTGACGGACGAGCAGCTCTACGGGCTCATCGCCTCGCTCACCGGCGGCGCGATGAGCGCAGAGGTGCAGAAATTCGTGCGGGTCCTGATCGAAAACGGGCGCCTGGCGCTGCTGCCGGAGATCCGCGAGCTGTTCCAGGAGCTCAAGAATGAGCGCGACGGAGTGGTCTACGCATTGGTAAACACGGCCTTCGAATTGAGCGACGCGCAGACCGCGGACCTGGTGGCGGACCTCGAGCGCCGCTTCAAGCGCAAGGTGAATCCGGTCGTGACGGTGAACAAGGATCTGATCGGCGGCGTGCGCATAACGATCGGCGACGAAGTGATCGAAAGCTCGGTGCGCGGGCAGCTCGCCGCGATGGCCGTCGCGTTGAAGAACTAGGAGGGGCCGTATCGTTCATTCTCGATACGGCCCCCAAAACGAAGGATCGACTGTCATGCAACAGCTCAAACCCTCCGAAATCAGCGAACTCATCAAGAACCGGATCCAGAGCCTGGCGCTCTCGGCGGATATCCGCACCCAGGGCACGGTGGTGTCGGTGACCGACGGCATCTGCCGCGTGCACGGGCTCTCTGACGTCATGCAGGGCGAGATGCTCGAGTTTCCGAAAAATACCTTCGGCCTCGCGCTCAACCTGGAGCGCGACTCGGTCGGCTCGGTGGTGCTCGGGGAATACGAGCACATTACCGAAGGCGATACGGTGAAATGCACCGGCCGCATCCTCGAAGTCCCGGTCGGCCCGGAGCTGCTCGGCCGCGTTGTGAACGCACTCGGCCAGCCGATCGACGGCCGGGGGCCGGTCAGCACCAAGCTCTCCGAACCGATTGAAAAAATCGCACCGGGCGTCATCTGGCGTAAGTCGGTCTCAC
>CAZQJF010000405.1:0-3964 GCA_964593735.1 uncultured Streptomycetaceae bacterium
GATGAAATCGTGAAGTGGCGCCAGGTGGCGATCGATGCCAAGATGCCGCGCGAAGGCAATTGAGGGGTGCGATCGTTAAAGGAGCGCCGGCCGAGACATCTCGATCTTCGTGCCGGCGGATACCGCCGTCGAGCTCGCTCAGGCCCGTAAGGTCGCCTGATGGCGATGCGCTGGGACTCGGTCGCGTGGGCAAAGTCGTCGTAAAGATGATGTAGGGGACGGAATCAACGTGAACGCCAGAGTGATGCTCTACAGCGCAGTCGACGACGAAGTCACGCATTACGACGTCGATGTCGAGGCCGCTACCCTTACGCCGCGCAGTTCCATCCGCGTGCCGTCGTTCGTGCAAGAGGGATGGGCGCATCCGTCGCGCAAGCACCTGTACCTGACCACCAGCAATCGTGGCCCGGGGCTGAAGGGGGACATGAACCACGTCAGCGCGTACCGCATCGCCGCGGCGACGGGCGGCCTTACGCCTGACGGACTGCCGAAGCCGCTCCCGCATCGCGCAGTCAACGTCTGTCTCGATCCGTCGGGCAGTTACGCGATCAACGCGCACAATCTGCCGAAGAGCGGGCTGACGATCCACAGCATCAATCGCGACGGCACGCTGGGATCGGAAGTCGGGCAACCTGCGGGCCTCGAGTTCGGTCCCTATCCGCACCAGGTGAGGGTGGCGCCGTCGGGGCGCACGGTCGTGGTCGTTGACCGCGGCAACAAGGCGGAACACGGCAAGCCCGAGGATCCGGGCGCCCTGCGGGCTTTCGCCTTCGAGAACGGCGTGCTGTCGAATCCCCAGGTTGTCGCGCCCAACGGCGGTTACGGCTTCGGCCCGCGTCACGTCGACTTCCATCCGGAAAACCCGTGGATGTACGTCTCGGACGAGAAGCGCAGCCAGCTCTACATGTTCCGCATGTCCGGGGATCGCATCGAGTCCGAAGCTGCGTATACCTGCGATATTCTCCGCGATCGTGCCAACCCTAAGCCCCGCCAGCAGCCGAGCACGATCCACGTGCATCCGAATGGGCGCTTCGTTTACATCGCGAACCGCGCCGACCACACGGTCGATTTCAACGGCAAGAAAGTCTTCGGCGGCGGCGAGAACACGATCACGGCCTTCGCGATCGATTCAACGACCGGTGAGCCCAAGCTCATTCAGCACGCCGACACGCACTCGTTCCACGTGCGCACGTTCGCCTTCGATCCGAGCGGGCGCCTCATGGTCGCTGCGAGCATCAAGCCGATGAACGTGCGCGAAGGCAACGACGTGACGACGGTGCCGGCGAGGTTGTCGGTATTTCGGTGCGGCCCGGACGGCAAGCTCGATTTCGTGCGCGCCTACGGCGTCGACGCAGCGGGCAAAACGCACTACTGGATGACGGTCGTCGGTCTCGATTAGCCCGTAGGCCGGAGGCACCAGGAGCAGGAGAAGTTTCAGCCGTAACTAAGAGGGATCTCCGGCGGAGCGCAGATTGCTCGGGACGGTCCGCCGGTGTAGGATGAGCGTCTAGACGTCTAGACGCTTAGGAGTGCAAATGGAGCAGACCGAAGATGACATTGTCCGCTGGACGGTGAAGGTCTCGAAAGACACCGACGTATCGCTCCGTACATTTCTGGCGCAGCGCGGACTTAAGAAGGGCGACCTTTCCAAGTTCATCGAGCGTGCTGTTCAGAAGGAAGTCTTCGCTCAAACCGTCGCCGGCGTGCAGGCAAGGAACGAGGGCGTTCCGGACGCCCAGGTCCAAAGGGCGATCGACGACGCTTTGCGTCAGGTCCGCGCGGAGATGTGGGGCAAACCCAAGGCCCGAAAGGCGGGGGCCCGGAATCGGGGATAGCCGGCGTAGCCTCGCATGCTCGTCATCCTCGATTCGAACGTTCTCCTCAGCGCATTCATCCGGGTCGACTCGAATCCGTACAAGGTTGTACAGGCCTGGATCGATGACACGTTCGATCTCGTGTCAAGCGCGGCTCAGATCGAGGAACTGTCCCGTGTGTCGCGGTACCCGCGCATCCGCGAGCTGATCGGTTCGACCGAGGCGGGATGGCTCGTGAACCGGATTCGAGAGCGGGCGCGGATGATCGAACGCCTGCCGAAGGTGGACGTATCACGGGACCCGGGTGACAACTTCCTCCTCGGGATGGCGCAGGCGGCAAAGGCTGATTTTCTCGTATCGGGTGACAAGGCTGGCCTGCTGGAGATCGGGAGGCACTTCAACACTCGCATCGTCTCGGTGACCGGCTTCGTGGCCGAGCTCGATCTCAAGTAACCGGTCAAGATGCGACGCGCTATTCGTGCCGGAGCAGGGGACGGCGCGCCGGCGCGTTGCGCCGGTGATGCCGTAGTGCGAGCGGTCGACGCGTTAGTAACCCCTGAACTCGACCAGCTTCCGCGCGAGATCGACCTGTTCCAGAAGAACGTACGATTCACCCCCTAATACTACGAATTCGCGACCCACACGTTTCCCCCTCGCGCGCAGCGCAGTAATCGTCCCTTCCCCTTTGATGGGCGAGAGCGCGCGCAGCCAGCGACGCGGCCGAGCTGAGGGTGGTGGTGACCTTCGGCTGTGGTGCTTGGTCGAGTTGCGCCGCGATCGCCTGAAAGCCGGCGTCTTGATCTAGCGTCGGGCCAGCGTTTTTGGGTGCGTCATCGCTCTTTCCGACGATGCCTTTGAGGTCGAATTCCTCGAAGTGCCGATAGAGCGCGACGCAGCGCGATCCCGTCGTCCACCGGTAAGCCCGGCTTTCATCAAGGAACTGATGCGCCGCGCCGCTCAAGCAATGTTGGAGCGCGGGAGTGACGAGGCACTGGAATCGCATGACATCGAGCGTGCGATGGCCGACATGCTGGGCGCCGGTAGCCGGCTCGGCGCTCGTATGTTGGGGGCGGAATCCGCGATTGGGTTCGCCGGCGTTGCATGAGGCGTCCCTCGGAGGCAGCCATCAGGCGGAATCGCTGAAACGAGGGGTAGCACCGAGCCGAAGCGGGTTGTTGAATGGCGATTGACCAGACAATGCAACTGCATTACCATGCGGATCAATAGACACTTGAGGCTGTCATGGCCGCCACGCTCGAACTTGAATCCACCCTCACGGACCGTTACCAGACCACCGTGCCGGCCGGAGTGCGCCGCGCGCTCCGGCTCGGCAAGCGCGACAAGATTCGCTACCAGGTGCAGCCGGATGGCAGCGTCTTATTGACACGCGCATCAGCTGAACCGGCGGACGACCCGGTACTCGATAAGTTCCTGTCCTTCCTTGCTCGCGACATCGAAACGCATCCGGGACGTGTGCGCGGCCTCGATGCGCGTCTTGCCAAACGAGTCCGCTCGCTCGTGAAGCGCGTCAAGGTAGATCTAGACGCCAAGCTCGCCCCCGAGGACGAATGAAGCCGGCGGCCCTGGCGCCGCTCGCGGTCAACGGTTGGACGCTGTTCGCGCACCCGCTGTTCCTGGATCAAGTCGAGGCGCTCGTTGCGCGGGTCGAAGCGCTGCGTGCCAAGGACCCGGTTGGCTATACCAGGAAAAACCCCACGAAGCGGCTGGCGGCGATCGCCGCGCTCGCTTTCGAGCTGATCCCGCAGGATCCCGCTCGCCCCGAATATCGGCAGGGCTCGACCCTTGGCGATGATCGCAAGCATTGGTTCCGCGCCAAGTTCTTTCAGCAGTACCGGCTTTTCTTTCGTTACCATCAGGCGAGCCGCATCATTGTGTATGCATGGGTGAACGACGAAGACACAAAGCGTGCGTACGAGAGCCCGGATGACGCGTACCGCGTGTTTCAGAAGATGCTGCAGCGTGGACAGCCGCCGGACGATTGGGAAACGCTGCTCGCAGAAGCCAAGCGTGAGACAAACCGCCTGCGGGCAATCGCGGGCAGGGCGCGACGCCGATAAAATTCCTGGCCGCTGGGCTAGTTTGCGCAGTGGCTCAGATCGGCGCCACAATATTGGCATCTCTATCGTCGC
>CAZQJF010000406.1:0-3955 GCA_964593735.1 uncultured Streptomycetaceae bacterium
CAGCCGAACCGGCGCGCCCCCTCGCGCAGGCACTCGACGAGCCGCCGGTCGCTGAAGGGCTGGCCGGTCTCCGGATGCGCGGCCGGTTCGTTGAGGACGCGAAACTCTATGGGGTCCATCTCAAGCGCCACGGCCAGCTCGTCGATCGCCGATTCGAACGCGAGTAGCCCCGGCGCCTCGCCCGGCGCCCGCACATCTTCGCCCCGCGGCAGGTCGAGCTCCGCCAGGCGGTGCCGCGTGAGGCGGTTGGCGGCAGCGTACATCGGACGCGCTGCGGTCGCCGTCTGCTCCGCGTACTCGGCGAGCGGACTCGTATGCATCGTCACGTCGTGGCCGAGCGCCACCATGCGGCCGTCCCGCTTCGCGCCCAGCCGGACGCGCTGGCTCGTGACCGGCCGCACACCCAGCAGGTGGAAGATCTGCTGCCGCGTCTGCACGACTTTCACCGGCCGCTTCAGCTTGCGCGCCGCCATGGCCGCCAGGATGGTCTCGGAATGGATCCCGAGCTTGGAGCCGAAGCCGCCGCCGACGAACGGGCTCACGATCCGTATCTCTTCCTCCTTCATGAGGAGCGTGCTCGCGATAGCCGTGCGCGCCTCGCTCACAATCTGCGCGCAGACGTAGACGGTGAGCTCCCTGTCGCCCGGCACCGCCAGGCAGGCGTGCGGCTCCATCGGCTGCGAGAGCTGGTACGGCGTGGCGTAGGTCTCGTCGACCTTGACCTCGGCGCGGGCGAACGCGCCGTCGAAGTCGCCCATGGCGCTGTCGGTCGGCAACCCGGCGTTGACCGTCTTCGGCGCGTAGGCATGGGCGAGGTGAGCGGCAAAATCGAACCGCCCTTCCGAGGCTTCGTAAGTGACGTCAAGGAGATTCGCCGCGGCGCGCGCCTGCTCGAAGCTGTCAGCGACGATGAGGGCCACGGGCTCGCCGTAATGGTGAACGTCCGGGCCATCGAGCGTCGGGAAGGCCCGCGAGTACGCCGAGTGAACCGCCGGATCGGCTTTGCCCTGCTTCGGGGCGTTGAGGTACGTCATCACATAGCGCACCCCGGATGCCTGTTCGATGCGCCGCGTATCGATCGCAGTGATGCGTCCCTTACCTATCGTGGCGCCGACGATGTAGCCGTAGAGCGGCTGACCCACCTCCCAGTGCTCGTAGGCATAGGTGGCCCGGCCGCTCACCTTGAGCGGTCCGTCGATGCGGCTTATGGGTCGTCCGATGATCGTACTCATGATCCCTTGCCTCCCTCCACCGCGTTCGCCAGCGTGCGGCAAAGCGTGCGCTTCGCCAGCTCGATCTTGAAGTCGTTGTGCCCGCGCCCGATGGCGTCCCTCATCGCCGCGTCGGCAGCGGCGCGATAGGTCGCCATGGTGGCAGGCTGTCCCAGCAGCACGGCTTCCGCTTCCCGCGATCGCCACGGCTTGTGCGACACGCCGCCGAATGCGACCCGGGCCGAAGCGATCCTGCCTTGCTCCACCGCGACGATGGCTGCCACCGAAACGAGCGCGAATTCGTAGGAGGCCCGGTCGCGTACCTTGCGGTAGATCTGCCGTCCCGGTGGTGGCGGCGGCAGGACGACACCGGTAATCATCTCGCCGGCCTCGATGACGGTCTCGACCTCGGGCGTCGCGCCCGGCAGGCGATGGAAGTCCCCGATGGTGACCACACGGGAGGCCCCGCCCGGGCCCAGCAGCTCGATCCGCGCGTCCAGTGCGGCCAGCGCGACGGATGCGTCTGATGGATGGGTGGCGATGCAGGATTCGCTCGCGCCGAGGATCGCGTGGATCCGATTCACCCCGCCGAGCGCGGCGCACCCGGCGCCCGGGTTGCGCTTGTTGCAGGCGGAAGTGACGTCGTAGAAGTACGGGCAGCGCGTGCGCTGGAGCAGATTACCCCCGATGGAAGCCTTGTTGCGGAGCTGCCCCGATGCGCCGGCCACGAACGCTTCGGAGAGCACCGGGTAGCGCGAGCGTACCCGGCTGTCGGCGGCCGTGTCCGAATTGGCCGCCTGGGCACCGATCCGCAGGCTGCCGTCCGGCAACTCCTCGATCGCCTTGAACGGCAGGCGGCTGATGTCGACGAGGTGGGCAGGCCGCTCGATCTCGAGCTTCATGAGATCGAGCAGATTGGTGCCGCCGCTGATGTACCGGGCGCCGGCCCGGGAAGCCGCGGCGATCGCCGCTTGCGCATCGGTGGCGCGCTCGTAGGTGAAGGATCTCATCTGGCACCCTTTTCCGCGGCTTCGCGTATCGCCGCGACGATGTTCGGATAGGCCCCGCATCGACAGATGTTGCCGCTCATCCGTTCGCGGATTTCCGCGTCTGTGAGCGTGCTGACCGGCACCCTCATGTCGGCGGTGGCATGACTTGGCCAGCCTGCCCGGGCCTCGGCCAGCATGCCCACGGCCGAACAGATCTGCCCGGGCGTGCAATAGCCGCACTGGAAGGCGTCGTGCTCGACGAAGGCGGCCTGCAGCGGATGCAGCGCACCCGGCGCCCCCAGACCCTCGATCGTCACGACCTCATCACCTTCGTGCATGATCGCAAGGGTGAGGCATGAGTTGATGCGGCGGCCGTTGATGAGCACGGTACATGCACCGCACTGCCCGTGATCGCAGCCCTTCTTGGTGCCAGTGAGATGCAAGTGCTCCCGCAGGGCGTCGAGCAGTGAGGTGCGGACATCCAGCACGAGGTTGCGGGTATGGCCGTTGACGATGAGCGCCACTTGCGCGCTGCCGCTTCCGATCTCGGCGGATCGTCGGTCCGTTGTCGTTTCGTTCATGGCGAAATTCCTTTCGTGCGAGCACGGCGAAATCTGTGACCGGGGCGAGACAGGATCGACACGCATGGAGCAGTCTTGCGCTGGCTTGGGCGCTCTCCGCGATGCCCCCCGCATCAATAAGTGTAGAGTTATGTGCGAGCATGTCCCCACGATGACAGCAGTGCGGGCAATCGTGTCCATTGTCATACTGGCCGCGAGTGCCGTCCAATAGTTCTGAGCGCAAGAGGCGAGACGTATAGACTATAAGCACCACGCTGGTGCACACCCACACCAATCCCCAGACGAATGGAATATCGTCACCTCCGGTTCTTCATTGCCGCCGCGGAAGAACTCCACTTCACGCGCGCCGCAGCACGATTGCATATTGCACAACCGCATCTCAGCCAGGAGATCCGCCGGCTGGAGAAGGAACTGGAAGTCCCCCTCTTCGCCCGGGATCGCCGGCGTGTAGTGCTGACCTCCGCGGGACAGGCCTTTCTCACGCATGCACGCTTGGTGCTGGCGGACACCGCCGAGGCAGTGCGGGCGGCGCAGCGGGCGCACCGGGGCGAAACGGGCCGCCTGCGTATCGGCTTCGTCAGCTCCGCCGGTTTCGGCGTGGTCCTGCCCGATGCGGTGCGCCGCTTCCGGATGGGGTGGCCGGACGTGGAAATTGAGCTGAACGAGCAGAACAGCGACGAACAGGTGGAGCTCGTCACTAACGGACGACTGGACGTGGGGCTTTTGCATCCGCCGTTCAAATCCGAACGCGAAGTCGAGATCGAAACGGTGCTCGTCGAGCCGTTGATCGCGGCATTGCCGGAAAATCACCGCCTGGCGCGACCCGGGCGGATCGACCTCGCATCCCTAGCAGACGAGCCGTGGATCCTCTTTCGCCGGGCAATCGCCTCGCGGCTTTATGAGGAGATTATGCTGGCCTGCGCCGGCGCCGGATACTCGCCGCGGGTCGTTCAGGAGGGCGTCAAGCTCTCCACGATCATGAGCCTGATCGCGAGCGGGCTTGGGGTGTGTCTGGTCCCCGAGTCACTCGCGCGCCTGCACCCGGGACGGATCGCGTGCGTGCCGCTCGCGGCACGCACGCCGCTGTTGCCACTGGCGATGATGTGGCGGCGTGGCGACATGAATCCACCGCTTGCGCCGTTTCTCGACGTGCTCAAGCAGGAGGCGCGCAAGG
>CAZQJF010000407.1:0-3952 GCA_964593735.1 uncultured Streptomycetaceae bacterium
CCTGTTCATCCTGTTCATCCTGTTCATCCTGTCGGTGTTCCGTTTTTGAGACCGGCACTAGTCACTTTTCTTCCGATACAGCTCGCGGAACGTCCGCCCTTCGGGCGCCGGCAAGTCGCGCCCGGCGGTCCAGCCGCCGGAGAACGGCAGGCGGTGTATCAGCCGCCCGGCGCCGCCCATCCATGCGAGCGCGCGCGCGGCGAGTCCCGAAATCATCGCATAGATTCCCGGCCGGCGCGCCGCCCAGCCCCATAATGCGAGCCCTGCCCGCTCGGGCCACGGCTTCAGCCTCCGCTCGAACTGCCGCTCGCGCAGCTTTCTCATGAGGTCCGGCAGCGGAATCTTGACCGGGCACACCACTCCGCACTGATTGCAGAACGTGGACGCATTCGGCAGGTCCGGCGCGTTTTCCAGCCCCGCGAGCACGGGCGTCAGGATGGATCCCATCGGGCCCGGGTAGACCCAGCCGTAGGCATGCCCGCCCACGCTCTGATACACGGGGCAGTGATTCATGCACGCGCCGCAGCGGATGCAGCGCAGCATGGGCTGCAGGTCTCCGCCGATCAACCGCGTGCGGCCGCCGTCGACCAGGATCACGTGAAAATGCTCCGGGCCGTCGCGGTCACCAGCGCTCCTGGCGCCGGTGTTCACCGAAACATAGTTCGTTATGGTCTGCCCCGTGCCGTGCGGCGGGAGCAGCCGCATGATCGTGGCGGCGTCCTCGAGCGTCGGCAGGACTTTCTCGATGCCCGTGATCGCGACGTGCACGCGCGGCAGCGTCGTCACCATGCGGCCGTTGCCCTCGTTCGTGACGATCAGGGTCGAGCCGGTTTCCGCCACCAGGAAATTCGCCCCCGAGATGCCCATGTCGGCGGACACGAAGTGCCGGCGCAGCATTCCGCGCGCCTCGCGGGTCAGCTCGCCGATGTCGGTCTTGCGGGGCAGGCCATGCTTCGCCGCGAACAGGTCGGAAACCTGCTCTTTGTTCTTGTGCACCACCGGCGCAATGATGTGCGAGGGCGGCTCCCCGGCGAGCTGGAGGATGTACTCGCCCAGGTCGGTTTCGACGACTTCGATCCCGGCGGCTTCCAGGGCGTCGTTCAACGCGCACTCTTCGGTCACCATGGACTTCGACTTGACGGCCTTGCGCACGCCATGCTCGCGCGCAAGGTCGCACACGATGCGGTTCACCTCCGCGGTGGTTTCGGCCCAGTGCACGACCGCTCCACGCGCCACGGCGTTGCGCTCGAACTCCTCCAGGTAGAGATCGAGATCGGCGAGCGCCCGGTCGCGTATGGCCGCGGCCGCATCGCGGATCGCGTCGAAATTGTCGAGTTCGGCCACGCGCTCGGCGCGGCCGCGCACGAAATTGGTCTGCAATTTCGCCAACGCGCCCTGGAGACCGGCATCGGCGAGCTTCGCGCTCGCCCGGGTCTTGAAGTGGATGGAAGTGATTTGCATAATTTGCGTGGCGGCCCTGCGTCGGCACGCAAATTATAACGTGGCCGCTCCCGCGCCACCCTCCGAAAGACGCGATTTGAGCCGCAGATAATTATCTGCGTTTATCTGCGTTTATCTGCGGCAAATCTACGTTCTTGATTTTCGCCCGGGTTTCGCCGCGAACCATGTACAAGCCGCCCGCAATGATCACCGCGGCGCCGATCAACACCCACCTGTCGGGCACCTCACCCCACACCACGAAGCCGATCAGCGTCGCCCAGACGATCGCCGTGTAGCGCACCGGGGCGATCAGCGAGACCTCTGCGAGCCGCAACGCCTCGATCAACATGAAATGGGCGCCGGCATTGAAGACACCCGCTGCCACGAACCACGCCGCCGCCGTGGCGGTCAACGGCTGCCAGCCGAAAGGGGCGGTCGTGAGCCCCGCGGCCATGACGATCAGCGTCGACCAGAACAGGATGGCGATCGAGGTTTCCGTCCGCGCGAGACGCCGCGTCACGATATCCCTGAAGGCATTGCTGAAAGCGCACGCGACCGGCAACAGCAATGCCCACTCGAACGTCGCAGCGCCGGGCCGCACCACGATCACGACGCCCGCGAAACCCACCAGGATCGAGACCCAGCGATTCAGGGTGACGCGTTCGGAAAGCAGCGGCCCCGAGAACGCGGCGACAACTGTCGGGCTCACGAACACGAGCGTGATGACCGTCGCCAGCGGCAACAGGCTCAGGCTCAGCACCATGAGGAGACTGCCTGCGACGAACAACAGGCCGCGCGTCAACTGCCCCGGCCACCAGACGATCCGCAAAGAGCCCCAGCCGGTCACCAGCATCACGTACGGCACGATCACGAGCAGCGTGGCCGCCTGCCTCAGGCATATGACCTGACCGAGCGGATGGGATTCGACGAGGTACTTGGATACGGCGTCGTTCGCCGTCAGCAACGCGGCGCCCAGGGTCGCCATCGCGACTCCCTTGAGCGTATTGGTCACGGCATGCGCCTGGCAGAACGCGATTCAGCCACGGAAACACCCTGAGGCCATCGACAGCATGCGCAAACCGCAAAACGCAAATTTAGCCACGGAAACACACGGAAAACTTCAGGTAGCTCGATCGGCTTTCCTCTTCCAGAGCCTTGACCGGGTTTCAACCGTCTCTTCGGGGAGAGCGAATCCGGATCGCTCGAATTCCGCAAACACCTCTTCCCAGTGATTGAGGGTGTCCCAGTGGATCAGGGGCTCGCCGGACAGCAACGATTCCACGCGCAAGCGCACCTTCCTCGAGTAAGACATCGCCACGTTCTCCGCAAGTTGCCCGTAGGTTGTTGAAGCATCGGCATCGCGGACGTCGCTGAGCATAGCCAGGCCGTCTGCAAGGTAGCCCAAAGCTTCAGCGCGGGCCATGTCCACCTCGAACCTGGCGAGCAGCGCGCGGGCCTCGGCAAGTTCCTTGGGTTCGGAAGTCATCGTGAAAGCTGCCCTTCATCAGCATCTATCTAGGTCCATCGGCAACCGAATTGATTTTGAACTCATCCGTGTTTATCTGTGTTTATCTGTGGCTGACTTCCTGCCTGGTTTCCACCGGCGTGGAGCGCGAGCACGTCCCACACCGCCCGGTTCGCGGGCGTCGGCACTCCCGCCTGCTCGCCCAGCTTCACCACGCCGCCCGCGAGCCATTCCACTTCGAGCGGATTGCCCTGGTCCAGATCGTGGTGCATGGACGAGGTCATGTCGGCCGGAACCGTATCGGCGAACGCGAGGCGCTGTTGCGCATAGTCTTCCGGCAGCCCAACGCCATGGGCACGGCCTACCGCCACCGTTTCTTTCATGAGATCGAACAGAAAGGCCCGGGTCTGCGGGTTCGCGCGGATGGGACCGATCGGCATGCGCATGGTGGCGGTGGTCCCGGACAAAGCGACCAGGAAGACGTACTTCTCCCAGATCGATCGGCGGACGTCGCCCGACAGCTCGGCCTGTATGCCCGCTTTCAACGCGGCGGCAAGGAATGCCTCGGCGCGCGCCGAACGCCGGCCGTCGTATTCCCCGAAGACCATCCGCTGTATGGCGCCCGTCTGATGGATCACCCCCGGCCGCGAAATGTGCGTTGCTACGTAGCCGACACCGCCCATCACGGCGCGTTCGCCGAATTCGCGCCGCAGGATGTCGTCCTTGATGACGCCGTTTTGCAGCGACAGAACGGCGGTGTCCGGACCGACGAGCGGCTTGAACGCGCGCACCGCGGCTTCCATGCCCCACAGCTTGACGCCCACGAGCACGAGGTCTACCGCTCCCACGCTCGCCGGATCGTCGGTCGCCTTGACCTTGGGCACGTGGATGTTGCCCTGCGTGTCGTTCTCGATCAGTAACCCGCTCTCGCGCAACGCCGCGAGGTGCGCGCCGCGCGCGATGAACGTGACATCGGCGCCCGCGTGCGCCATCCGGCCGCCGAAGAAACCGCCGACGCCGCCGGAACCCATGACTGCAATCTTCATA
>CAZQJF010000408.1:0-3949 GCA_964593735.1 uncultured Streptomycetaceae bacterium
CTTGGCGCCCCTTCGACGGGCTCAGGACAGGCTTGGCGGTTAATCAAGTTGAACACCAACAGTAAGGGAGAAGAGAGATGGCTGTAGACGCAAGCATGAGCAGGGGCCGGCAGGCCGACCAGACGCTGTCGTTGAACATGAAGCTGATCGCGCATCACGACATGGGCGGCTTCGGCGGCATGGGCGAGGGCATGGGCATGCAGAAAACCAAGGACGGCCGACGGGTGATCTGGCTCGGCCACGAGTCGGCACCCAAGAATTTCACGGCGATCGACGTCACCGACCCGGCCAAGCCAAAGATGATCATCCAGACCGAGCTGCCGCACGCGAAGATGCGTTCCAACTCGCTCGAGGTCTACGGCGACAAGTTGTACGTCGCCCACCAGATCCGGGGCGAGCGCGGCCTGACGCCGGCCGGGTTCGACATCTGGGACATCAGCACGCCCGAGCAGCCGAAGAAGATCTCGCATTTCGACGCTTCCGGGCCGCATTCGCTGGGCGTGCATTGCGTATGGACCGGTGACGGAGAATACATCCACATGTCCTCGGGCGCCGCCGACTTCCAACCCCGCAACAAGAACGACCACCAGTTCTATCGCATCATCGACGTGCGCAACCCCTCGAAGCCGGTGGAAGTGGGCCGCTGGTGGTACCCCGGCCAGAAGGAAGGCGATTCCGCCCCGCCGCTGCCGCGCCATCCGAAGTTCGACAGCGGCTACCGCCCGCACAACATCCAGGTGTACCAGCAGCGCCCGGACCGCGCGTACTGCTCGTACATCGACGGCGGCCTCGTCATACTCGACATCAGCGACAAGTCCAAGCCCAAGGAGATCTCCCGCTACAACTACTCGCCGCCCTTCAACGGCTTCACGCACACGGTGATGCCGCTGTTCGAGAAGAAGCTGCTCGTCGTCAGCGATGAATGCACCAAGGACGACGGCGGGGACTGGCCCAAGCCGACATGGGTGTTCGACGTGCGCGAGGAGAAGAATCCCGTGCCGATATCCACGCTGCCACTGCCGCCGGTGGAGACCTTCAGCAAGCGCGGCGGGCGCTACGGCTCGCACAACCTGTACGAGAACTACCCGGGCGACGCTTCGTGGCGCTCGGAGCACATCGTGCTGGCCACATTCTTCAACGGCGGGGTACGGGCCTACGATCTCACCAACCCGTTCCAGCCGCGCGAAGTCGCGTACTTCGTTCCCGGCGCCCCGCCCCTGTCGCCGAAGGGCGCAATCCAGATCAACGACGTCTACTGGGACGACCGTGGCCTTGTGTTCGTCGGGGACCGGTTTACCGGGGGGTTGTACGTGCTGGAGATGACGATTTAGGAAGAAATCGCTGATGGTGATGAGGTGATGAAACTGTCGGTGTCCGTCATTTCATCACTTCTTCACTTCATCACCTTCCTCCGGAAGAGCCAAATGCTGTTCATGCTCAAGATCGTCGTGCGCGTCCCGGGCGACTGGCCGCCGGAAAAGCTGGCGGAGATCAACAAGCGCGAGACCACCCGCAGCATGCAGTACGTCCGGGAAGGCCGCTTGAAACGCATCTACCGGATCGCGGGCAAGCGCGCGAACTTCAGCATCTGGGACGTGAACAGCCTCGAGGAGTTGCACGAAACACTGACTTCACTGCCGCTGCATCCTTACATGGAAATCGAGGTGTACCCACTCATCAAGCACACGACGACGATGACGTGGGAGGCGGAGCACGGCGACATGCCGCCGTTCTAGGGCAAGATCAGGAACTCGGCCACGGAAGCACACGGAAAAATGAAATAGCTTTGGGCTGCGGTGACGACTTGACTGGAACTCGTTTCATGAATGGCTGCTGTTCGCCCCGCGACTCCGCCGTTCGTCCTGAGCGTACGAGGCACGAGGGAGTCGAAGGATGAACGGTCTACGCTCAGGGCGAACTGGCATCATGAACTAGCTCTAGAATGCCTTTCTGATCAATTCCGTGTTTTTCCGTGTGATTCCGTGGCTGAAATTTTCTTGCTTTTGGGTCCGCAGGAGTTGAAGTGGAGCAGTTCCTGCGCCGCGCGCACGCCGCTCTGCAGCGCGCCCGCGACCGTGCCCGCTTCACCCTCGAAATCCGTGGCCTCGCCCGCGAAGAAGAGCGTGTTCTTCAGCGGCGAGGCCAGCGCCTTGCGCGCCGTACCGCCGCCGACCTTGACGCTGCTGTAAGCGCCGCGAGCGTACGGATCCCGCTGCCAGTCGTGCAGCCACGCCGCTTCGAGCTGTGACTCGACATCCACCCTGCCCCCGAAGAATTCGTTCAGGCTCGCGACTGCCTGGCGAACCTTGACCGGCGCGCCCATGCCGCCCATGCGCGCCGCCCTCGGTCCACCGGCCCACGCGATGAGCAGCGGCACGCGCATCGGCAGCATGGTCCAGAACGTCGGAAACGCGGCGTCGGCCGACTGGAAGAATCCGGCGTCGCGATAGCGGCCATCGTCCACCTCGTCCCAGAAGGCCGTCCGGAACCGCATGGCGAGCCGTGCGACCGGCCCGGATGCGAGGCCCTCCAGCGCGCGCTTTTTCTCCGTGAGCGCCGGCGCGAAACGAACCGCCCCCGCCGTGCCCGGCGGAAGCTGCAGCACGCCGAGCGGCAGCGTCACGATCGCACGCGCCGCGCGTTCCCGGAATGGCTTGCCGAGAAAAGTCCCCTCGACTTCCACCTGCCCGCGTTTCCAGCGAACGGTGTGCACCACGCTTTGCAACCGCAGCCGGACCTCATGTTCCTTCGAATTACCGTCCAGCCCGCTCGCCAGCGCGCCCATCAGCGCGCCGTAGCCGCCGAGCGGACGAAACGACACGTCATTCGCCCCGCCCTCGCCGGCCCATTCCTCCACGATGGCGCGCGCGCTCACCTGGCCCGGGAAAGCGGCGTCGTAGCCTTCCACCATCCGCAGCGCAAAGGTGCGCTCGTCCGGCGAGAGCCGGTCCCGCAGGTTGCGGTCCACGTAGGCCAGGAACGAGATGTCCCGGCGCGGCGGTCCGGCCTGCTCCATGGCTTTCTGGATTCTCGCCAGGATTTCCGTCCTGGCCCTGGGCATAATTTTTCCGCGCTGAAGAAACCAGCGGCTGCCGGTGCGCTCGACCACCGCGATGCCGGCCTTCTTCAAAAGGGAAAACGTCGCGGCGGGACGGCCGTGTATGAATTCGGCGCCCATCTCGATCGGCACGGTCAGTCCAGGTTCGTGACGCGACCAGCACCGGCCGCCTATCCGGTCGCGCGCTTCCAGCACGAGTACAGAGCGCTTGTAGCGCGCGAGCTGCGCGGCTGCAGCCAGCCCGGCCGCGCCGGCGCCGATGATCAGTGCATCATAGGGGGGTGAACTGGACGAACGTGCCATGGTGAGACGTAAGCGTGACGTTGCGTGTCTGGAGAGGCGCCGATAGTATCAGACCGCTTTGGTACACGGCCGTTCTTGCGCATCCCGACCGCACTCTGGCAGGTGCGCGCTGTCATATTTCTCCAACAGCCGATCGGGGAGACCCGCGGCTTCTCCCGTACCATTCAAGGTCACCCGTACATCCATTTTCATGAAGCGGAACTGCATTTCGCAACTGTTCGTTACGGGATTGCTCGCGCTCGCGTTGGCACTGGGCTGCGAAACGTCTTCAGGGCAGGCGCAGCCCCCGTCAGCGGAATCGTCGAACGAGAAACCCGCGGCGAGCGCCCGCCCGGTAAAACCCGTTGCGATACCGCTGTCCGAGCTGGCGGTCCAGGCCGAAGCGGCGTCGGCAAACGTGCACCAGATCGAGGCAGCGCTGGCAGCGGACGACACCATTTCCAGCATCATCGCGGAGCTGCCGGGGGTAACACGCGAGATCGACGCCCGCCAGCGTGAAAGCGCACGCATCGTGGCCCAGCGCCCCTCCCTGGATCTGCTGCGCAGCATGGAACAGGGCTGGCAAACGCTGAACGCAACGCTGGCAAC
>CAZQJF010000409.1:0-3946 GCA_964593735.1 uncultured Streptomycetaceae bacterium
TGCACTGGCCGTACCGTTTGCGCGAACATTGTCCATGAATTCCCGGCACCAGATCTCGATGCATACCAAGCTCAGAATGGTGTAGGAGGCGTCCACACGCCCGGCGTCATCGTCCGCCACCAAGGCAGCCACCGCCTTCGGGTCGAACAGGCCGCGGCGGCGCAGCGTGTCGGCCGAGAGGATATCGCGGACCCACCCCCTCAGTTCATGGCGCAGCCAGTGCCGCAACGGCGCGCCGAAGCCCGTCTTTGGCCGATAGATCACGTCACGGGGCAAATAAGGTTCCATCGCTCTCTTCAGCACCCACTTACCTTCCACCCCACGCTGTTTGAACTCCGGCGGCAGCCCATTGGCCAGACGGACCAGATCCCTATCGAGAAACGGCACGCGCACCTCAACACCCGCCGCCATCGACATCTTGTCGGTGTAAGGCAGGTTGTGATCCGCCAGGAAAAACCGCTGCTCTAGCGCCAACATCCGCTGCAAGGGCGGCAAGCCGGGCGGCAGCGTTCCGAGATAGTCCGCCAGCGGCGCGGCCATGTTGTTGTCGCCCAAAGCGCTGCGATGTTCTGGCGCAAACAGGCCCAGCACCCTTGCTGCATCCGCCCAGAAAAAATAGCCGACCAAGCGCTGATCTGGCGGCCAATCGGCATGTGCGAAGGCTTTGGTCAAGCGCCGGCCTAAAGCGGCCTTCTGGCTCAGGCGAGAAGTCATGGCACGGAGACCGTGCCGCGCAGCATCCGGCAGCCATCTCCAATACCGTTCCAGTATCAATGCACGATGGCGGCGGTAGCCGCTGAAGACGTCGTCGCCTCCGGCCCCGGAGAGCAGAACCTTTATTCCATGTTGCCGGGCAAGCTGGCTGATATAGAGCACATTCAACGATGCAGGGTCGGCGAGCGGCTCGTCCAACTGGAACACCATGCGCTGCAGGTCGGCTGCCATGCGGGACGAGTCCACCTGGACTTCATGCAGCTTTACCCCAAGGTGTTTGGCGACCTGGCGTGCATAGGGCAGGTCGTCCGTCACGCCAGCATCCCGAACCGCGCCCGTATCGATCGTGAAGCACGCGATGTGCGGCGATACTTCTCGTGCCATCGCCACCACAGCGCTGGAATCCAGCCCGCCTGACAGAAAGGCGCCCACGGGAACATCGGCAACCATCTGCCGGTGCACTGCGGTGCGCAACCCGGCTCGGACCTGCCGAATGGCCTCCGCTGAATCCATGGCCAACGGTGCTTCCGTCCAAGCTGAGCGCGCCCAACGCTCGCGGCGGACCACACGCCCTTCCTTCACCCGCAGCGCCTCGCCAGGCCCCAGCCGGCTGACTCCCATGAGCGGTGTGGCGCCGCCAGGACTCCATAGAAACCCGAGATAACGAGCCAGGGCCGGTACATCAAGCGATGCCGCAACTCCGCCGAAGGCCACCAAGGCCTTTAACTCGCTAGCGAAAACGAAGCCGTCGCGGCTCTCGTTGAAATACAGTGGCTTGACACCCATCGCGTCGCAGGCAAGGAATAGCGCCTGGTCCGCTTGGTCGTAGATCGCGAAGGCAAACATGCCGTTGAGAAGCGGCAGCATCCCCTCGCCTCGGGCCCGGTAAAGGGCCAGCAGCACTTCGGTATCGGAGTGCCCGCGAAAGCCGACGCCCTGCGACTCCAGTTCCGCACGCAACTCGCGGAAGTTGTAGATCTCCCCGTTAAACACGATGACCACCGTACCCGCCGGATCGGTCATGGGCTGATGGCCGAAGGGCGAGAGGTCGATGATGGCCAAGCGACGGTGCGCGAGGCCGACCCTCAGATTCGGCGAGTACCACTCGCCACGATCGTCGGGACCGCGGTGAGCGATGACCTCCGACATCCGCGCCAGCAGCTGCGGATCGAAAGCCCCATAAAAGCCAGATATGCCGCACACGATTGAGCTACGCGGGGCTCACGAAGACACGTGGCCTTCCAGCCGCCCCTGCATCTTCAGTTCAAGATACTTCACATCGATTAACATTAGGTACCAGAGAGCATGCAGGAAGTGAAAGATAAAAGCGGCCCGCTCTTCCAAAAAGCCACCCCGCAACACATACCGGTAGAAAAAATGAGCCTTCGGGGATTCGTGTGGGTCATTTTCATCGAATTCGGCCACGATAGAGGGGCGGCAGCAGGGTGGTGAGGATCTTGAGCCGCAGGTACTCCTCGTCGCGTAGGCCGTACGCGCGCCGCTGGATGACACGGATCTTGTTGTTAAGTCCCTCGACGAACCCGAGCGCAACCTTGTTCTCGGGCTGGCAATAGGCAGCGATCCCCTCCCAATGGCGCTCGATCATCGCGGCGAAGCGTTCGAACGGCTTGAGCCGTTGCCATTTGAGCGACGCGCGCCAGTTCTCGAAGAATCGCCGGGCCCAGGCTTCGCGGTGGTAGCTCCAGAGCTGACCGAAGGACTCCTTGAGCAGGTAGGCCGTGTTCAGGCGCTTGTTGGCGGTGAGAAGAAGCTTGAGACTCTTCTTCCCCTCGAGCGTCAGATTCTCCCGGTGGGCCAGGAGGGTATACTTCTGGCCCTTGATGAAGCGGCGGTCCTTGCCCGCCAGTCGCGCGTCCTCGCTCTTGCTCACCGTGTCGAGCACGTCGCCCAGGTGACGCAGCACATGGAACTTGTCGAACAGGATGCTGGCGTGCGGCGCGTGGGTGGTGGGGGAGGTGCGAAACGGCTTCCACATGTCCATCACCGCGAGCCGAATCCCCGCGTTTTTCTTGGCTCCGAGCCCTGTGAAGAACTCATCCATGCTGGCCTCGGAGCGGTCCACGCCGCCGAACCAGATCGGGCGCCGGCGAATGAGATCGCTGACGACGATCCGATAGGTGTGTCCTTTCCGGATCGACACCTCGTCGATGCCGATGACCTTCGGCCCGGGCGTTCCGGCGCGCCGCCGCTGCTCACGCCTGTACTGCTTCTCGAGCTCCTTGACCGTGGGCCACTCAAGATGCAACTCCTCGGCGATGTCTTTGATGGCCGAGGAGCGGCCGCACCGCCCGCCGTAGAACGCGAATCGCTTGCGGTAGCGGGAATTGTCGGCCAGGAAGTCGAGACACTCGCGCTTCATCGCGCCACAGCTGCGGCACGCGACCCGGCGCAGCTCGAGCTCCACGAAGATCCGCATGCCTCCGCACGGGAGGTCGCGAACCCGGTGCCCCCTTCGATCGTAGATGCCGCGGTGAACACGGCCGCACACTCCACATGCCGTTTTTTTGAGCGTCGGACCAGCGTGACAATGCGCACGCCGGGCTCACCGAAGATACCGATAACCGTCTGCAGGGGCGGAAGCCAGGAAAGCGATACGAGTCGGAGAGGCGCCGGCGGGCTCTGGGGCGAGCGCATCCGGCAATCATGCCACGTTCCCGATTCGGCTCCACCTCGCCGCGAGCCGTTCCCAGAGCGGGTTTCCGCACTCTAGCCCCCCTCTTCTACCCACTCAAACCCCCGGAGAGCCAGAAAAATGAGCGTTCTGCCACCAATGCGACGACGCCGCCCGCGAAGAACGCGGGCAGGCGCCGTCACTTTCGCACCGGCAAGTAGTTAGTTTCTGTCGCGAAACTCAAAAGCGCCTATGCGGTCGGGGGTTTCCGGCTGGATCGCGGTGTGCGAACCCATCCTCGTCAGGCCGGGTTGTCGCGGGAATCGCCCGAGGACCGCCGCATATTTGCACGGTGGGCCCGCCCCTGGTCGCGCCGGACGCGGGACAGTTCCAGTCCCACGCTGATCCACGTGTCCACGAGCATGCGTAGTCGCTGATAGTTGCGTAGCTGCCTCCGCACCGCCGGCACATCCTCGCGTCGCACGAACTGGTTCTGGCTCTTACCCTTCCACGTGAAGCTCACTTGAGAGTACGGCCCGTGCTTGCGCGGCGGGCTCGCCTTGCAGCGACACCCCGGGGTGCCACACACGTTGAACTGCT
>CAZQJF010000410.1:0-3937 GCA_964593735.1 uncultured Streptomycetaceae bacterium
TCGATTCCGCCCGCCTCCACCAATAAAATCGGCCCCATTCGGGGCCGATTTTATTGTTCCAGGATCAGGGAGCGTACCTGCTCGCGCCGGGGAAGCGCGGTGGGGTCCACCCTGACCATTCTGATCCCGGCGGCATTCAGGCGCCGGTACACGAGATCGGCCCACGGCCCGGCTGTCGGGCCGCGCAACTGAATCACGGCGACTACCCGCATGCTCTTATTGCAAACCACGAAATCGAAGTTGTCCTGCGCCGGACGCCGGGCTATTTGCTCCGGCGGGAACGGATTTTCGGGTGTCTCGATCACCGAGGCGAGGCTGACCCGCGCAAATATCTCATGATCGGCCAGCGCGGCCTTCAGCAGGTAGTACATCAAGGTTTCCGGCTGGCTCAAAAACCGCTCGTGGCGCGCCATGCGTCCTGCTTGAGGGGCAGCCGGCCTGGCAGCGACAGAAGGGGCGGTTTGCTCTCGCGGAACCCCGCCGGCAGCAGCGCGCGGCCCCTGCGGCGTGGCGACCAGGGCAGCCAGCCGCTCCTGGCTTGCCGCTCTTTGGGCGGTAGCCTTGTTCCGATACGCCCAAACAACGTAAGCGACCGCCACGGCCGGTGCCAGGAGCACCAGGATCCAGAAGGCAACGCTCATGCTTCCTGGGGTATTTCCCCGAGGCCGACGCTGTTGCAGGCCCGGCTGGCGGCAACCATGGTCAGGACGGTGGAGGGACCGGTGTAGTTGCCCGCTTCTGGAGGCGGCGCCGGTCGAGCCACCAGGCGAGCGCCGGCAGGATGAAAAAGCCACCGGGCATCACGAGCACGACGAGGTACGGACTGATGCGCGAGAGCCGCTGCAGATGGATCGCAAGCTCCGCCTTGTCTTCCGCTGTCCAGCGCTGCTTGTTGCGCGGCTTCATCAGCAGAGGCATCAATCCCCGCACCTGCAGGATCTCCGCGAGCAGGGCCTTTCTTTCGCGCGCGGTCAGTTCGCTCACGAACCTGATGAACGCTATCGGCCGTGCACCTAACTCCCTAAGTCGCGACATGCCCCGCTTTTTCCCGGCGGCGGCGTCCCGGGAAATCAACCCCGAATCGGTGCGCCCAGGGTGCCACTGCGCGCCACAAGCGCCATGCCGCGGCGCCGCGCGCGGCGAGGCCAACCATGCTGCCGCGCCGTTTCATCGCTACGATTGCGGCGACGGCGATCCCCACCAGCAATGGATGCGTGCGGAAAAACCGCACGACCGAAACGGCGCGGTCCGCGATCGCGATCGGACGTTCCAGGTCGTGGAATGCGCCTGCGATCGCCGCGCGCTGCGCCGCACAGCGCACGATCAACCGCTGCGTGCGGAAACCGATTTCGACCAGTTCTGGCATGCGGTGGCTAGGACACGAGCTGATCGTGATCCTTCCGGAGTTCGGCCAGGCTGGCGGAGAACAGCCTGGATTTCGCCCTGGCGAGCGAGCGCACACCCAGGGCAGCCGCCACCCCGATGCCAAGGTAGAGGGCCGTGAGCAGTCCGGCTGCGAGCTGGGGGTTCGCGTTCCACGCGAGAAGGATGATGAATACCGTCAGCGTGACGACGCCGACCGCCAGGAACAATCCCGCAATGACGGACAACACGGCCAGCCGCACGAGGCGGTCGCGCTCTTCCTCGAGTTCGGCAGCGAGCAGCTCGCCGCGGGTTCTCAGCAGCTCTACCGCAGTTCCGGCGAGCCTGCGCAGCACAGCCAGCAACCCGGGATTCGGTGCCTCGCCAGGTTGGCGATCGTCCACGGCAGGGCCCGGTCGGCTCAACGGCGGGCGATCAGCAGGCCGACCAGGAATCCGATACCAGCGGCAATGCCGACCGCGTGCCAGGGATGATCGTGCACGTATTCGTCGGTCACGCGTGCGGCCTGCTTGCCCCTGTCGATCAGGACATCCTCCGCTTCGGCGAGCTTCACCTTGTAGCGTTGCAGGTTTTCCTGCACCTTCTCGCGCACGGCGGCCACTTTCTCCCCGGCCTGGCTGGCGGTTGCGCGCAGCAGTTCCTCCAGATCGGAGACGACGATTTTCAGGTCCTGCGCAAGCTTGTCCTTGGTCACTGCGGTCTCGTTAGGCATGGAGTCCTCTTCATGTCGTTGATCCGCCCGGAAAGCGGGGTCGGTAGGGAACGTTAGGGTACTGACTAATACCGTTAGAATCAAGCAGTTTTGGCGGCGCGTCGCGGGTCCGTCGTCGAAACGACCGGGTAGCAAAGCCCTGCCGGAAACCGGCGCCGGCAGCTCGCTGGCTCAACGGGGAACCGGCCGGATTTCGAATTCCAGGGTCTGCAGGTCACCGAACACGTACGTCGCCGGCGCGCTCACGCCCGCGACCGTTCCGGGATCGACGCGCAGCGTCTCTCCCTCTTTGACGTTCCGGACGCGCTCCACGACGGCGCGATGCTCATGGCCGTTGCACACGAGATCGTAATCGCCCGTGAGCGCCATGGCCCTGGCGTAATGCGGGTAGTGCACGATGAATATCCGCTTTTGCGCCAGCGTGAAGGAGCCGTCCTGGCCGTAGTAATGCACGCGGTTTCCTGGCTCCTGCGCGAGTCTGGACAGGTTAAACAGGTCACCCGCGTTGTTGCCGTGAATCAGGTAGATCGGCAGTCCCAATCCGATGATCGCGTGCAGCGTGGAAGGCGCCACCAGGTCGCCGCAGTGCAGTACTGCCTGCGCGCCGAGCGATTTCGCCTCGGCGACAGCCGCCGCGAGAGGCTCACGATGGTCGTGGCTGTCGGAGACGATGCAGATTTTCAGGATACTTCCTTCCCGCCGGTGTCACCTTCACCGGGTAGTGTCTCATATCACCGTCCCGATGCGCGCATCGAGCTCGGAGCCGGCGGCGCCTTGCAGAGCACTGTTGCGGGCGACCTCAAGGCACAATGCGGGCAATGCGCTTCGAAGTTTTTTCTATGGCGGCATAGCCCTTTTTTTGTGTTCGCCTCTGCGCGTGCCCGTAAAATCAGCGAGATAAGGAGGGGGCAGGCTGATGTTCACCAGCAATCCGTTTGCCGAGCTTTCGGCGTCCATACCGCCTGCCGTCATGCAGACCTATGTGGTCATCATGATCGTCCTGGTTGCAGCGGGGACGCTGTTCGACATCGTGCACAAGGGGAGCGCCAGGTATTTTTTCGATAATTGGCGGAAATCGAAGAGCAAAGGACCGCAGCAAGTCGGTGGCGGCGAATTGGTGTCCCTCGCCGTCAAGACCGGCCTTGTGGACGTTCTGGCGTCCGGGGAATTCTGCAACGCGCGCCGCCGCGTCGCCCATCTGCTGACCATGTACGGGTTCCTGATCTACGTCATCACCACCGCCGTCATGGTGTTCGGCTACCCGACGCCCGCGGCTCCGACGCCCGGCATCCTGCCGCTGCTTTGGTGGATTGGCGGCCTGATGATTCTCCTCGGCGGATACTGGTTCTGGTTCTTCATTCGGGTTGATGTCGCCGCTGAGGGCAATTCACCGCTGCGCATCATGCGCGCGGATCTGTTCATCCTCTCGCTTCTGGGCAGCGTAACGCTGGGGCTGATCTGGGCCTTCCTGCAAACGAGGGCCAGTTCCGGGGCCAACGTGTTCTTCGGCTTGTACGTCATCGCCACGACGGTACTGTTCGCATCGGTACCGTGGTCCAAGTTCGCTCACATGTTTTTCAAGCCCGCGGCGGCGTTCGAGAAAAGGGTTTCCTACGCGAACGGCTCCAGGAGCAACCTGCCCGCCCCCGCCGACAAGCCCGAGCAGTTCGGCAGCGCTCGCGAACAACCCCGGCACTACTGATCCGCCCACCATCGTTCTTCACTTCGGGAGACAACGAGAGCCATGCCAACATTCGTTTACATGACCCGGTGCGACGGTTGCGGACATTGTGTCGACATCTGCCCGTCCGACATCATGCACATCGATAAGACCCATCGGCG
>CAZQJF010000411.1:0-3936 GCA_964593735.1 uncultured Streptomycetaceae bacterium
TGCTCGTAGAGCAGCGCCAGTATGCGCCTGGCGGTCTCGGAGTTTTCCTGCGCGCCTTCCTTGTTCAGGACGTTGACCTGCGCGCCCGGGTCGACGTTCCGTACCTGGATGCGAAACTGCTCCGTCTTCAGCTTCGAGTCGCCGCTGCCCCAGAACTTGAGTCTCGACAGCAGGCCCTTCTGGGACTCCGGTGTCTTGTTGTCGATCTGCGGATCGATGTAGCGAACGAAGTAGATACCCTTGGAGCGGTCGCGGTCCTCGACCGTGAACCCGACGCGGTCGAGGGCGAGACCGACGCGCCGCCACGCGCGGTCGAACTGCTCGTTGAGCGCCAGCGTGCCTGCCCCCTCCCCGCCTTTCGCCAGCGTCGCGCGCGCGGGAGTGCTGTCGGCGGCGGCGGCAACCTGGGACTTGGCGCGCGCTTCCTGCACCCCGAAGCGCACCATCAGGCGGCGCAGCATCTCCGCTTCCAGCTCCGGATCGGGGGGCCGCGGCTGCCATACGGTCCGGCTCTGGTCCGCGGATGCATACACTTCTTCCATGCCGCGGTGGCTGATGTAGATCTCGGTGGTTTCCGTTTCGCCGCCGCGCTCGAGCCGGGTGCGGAACTTGTCGCGCTCGCTGGTTGAATAGACCTGGTCCAGGAGCTTCCCGAGTATGCCGCGGAGAAATCCGGGATCGGAAATTCTCGCGCGGTTTTCCGACCAGTCGGTTTCCATGACGCCGGCTTCCGGAACCTCCAGATTAACGAGGAACCCGGTCTCCAGCCAGAAATCCTTCACCACCGGCCAGACCTGGTCGGGCCTGCCCTTCACCACCAGCCAGCGCTGGTTGCCCTCGCGCTCCACCCGCACGTTGTCCTGCGGGGGCAGCACACCCGATACATTGGCTCGCTGCTGGCCGGAACGTTCGCGGCTGTACTCGGAGAACGTCGCCGAGCCCTTGGGATTCGCGCTGGGAACGGCGTAACGGTCGTCCGTGCCCGGCCTGGTCAGATCGGGGGGAACTTCCAGCGGCGGCAGCTTTCCCGCCGATTTGTAATCGACCTTCTTGGACTCGATCTGGATGCTGGGCAGGGCGCTGCAGGCGGTGAGCGCAATGCCGAGACAGACTGAAACGCAGGCGCGGAACCACTCACGCTGCCGCATATTGCTCTCCTCTCACTTCCAGCCGGGCGCCGGCGTGGCGCATCGCCTCGCGCACCTGCTCGTGACATGCCGCGGACAGCGGCGTGAGCGGGAGCCGGATTCCGCCCTTGATCAACCCCATCTGCTGCACGGCCCATTTGACCGGGATGGGATTGGCCTCGAGGAAAAGATTGCGGTGCAGGGGCAGCAATCGGTTGTTGAGTTCGCGCGCCTTCGCGACATCACCGGCGAGAGCCGCCGCGCACATCTCGTGCATCAGCCGCGGCGCGACGTTGGCGGTCACCGAAATGACGCCGTGGCCGCCTACCAGTATGAGCGGCAGGCCGGTGGAATCCTCTCCGCTGTACACCCGGAAATCGCGCGGCTTGCGCCGTATCAGGTCGCTCCCGCGCTCCAGGCTGGCGGTCGCATCCTTGATCGCGACGATGTTCGGAATCTGCGCGAGCCGCAGCACGGTATCGTTCTGCAGGTCCGCGACCGTCCGGCCGGGAACGTTGTAAAGAATATGGGGCAGGTCGACTGCCTCCGCGATGGCTTTGAAATGGCGGTAGAGGCCCTCCTGGGTCGGCTTGTTGTAGTACGGCACGACCGACAGGCTCTGATCAGCGCCGGCCTTCCGCGCATAGGCGGCGAGCTCGATCGCTTCACTGGTGGAATTGGCGCCGGTTCCGGCGATGACCGGAACGCGCTTCGCGGCATGCTCGACCGCGGTCTTGATGAGCAGGCTGTGCTCGTCGAAGTCCACCGTCGGCGATTCGCCGGTGGTCCCCACCACCACGATGCCGTCGGTTCCTTCCTTGATGTGCCAGTCGATCAGACGGCGGAACGCCTCGAGATCGAGCGTGCCGTCCTCCTGCATCGGAGTCACGATCGCGACCAGACTACCCTGCAATCCCGACATTACTGAATTCCCTTGAGAATCAGACAGACTGGAAAACCTTGAAGGGGGAATTTTACCCCCAATTCGGGTGGTGGATAGAGGGTTCTGACCCGCGACCGGGGCGGGTAGTTGCACCGCTACAGGCCAAATCCTTGGCGGCCGTATCAAAATGAACGATACGGCCCTGATGTAGGGATCAGGAGGGAGTATCTCCTCGCACCCTGGGCACGCGGGCTGCTGGCGCCGTTTATCCTTGCTGGAACTGGTAGAACCGGACGAGAAACGTCTCGATGTCACCGCCGGGCAGCCCGGCAATAAGCCCGCTGGCGGCATCCACGGGCTCGGCGACAGCCGCGACCAGCGGATTCCAGCCGGCGCACAGTACCTCGACGTCGTACGTGGCGTCGTTGGCTGCGGCGGGATCGTCTCGAGTCGGGTCCATACCTGCTCAACGGATGAAACGGGAAAAGGTTACGCGCCAAGACCGGTGACCGGTGACCAGTAAGACGCTGTCACTCCCGACCAGGGAAGGGCATTCACTTAGCAGTCTGTTGAAATACTCCGTTCGCGCTGAGCGTAGCGCCGCAGGCGCGGAGTCGAAGCGTGCCAACTACCTGATTGTAAGCCGTTCATATTTCGACTCCGCTTCGCTACGCTCAATACGAACGGTTCTTTTGGCGATTTTCAACAAACTGTTAGGTCTCCTGACTGGTCACTGGTCACTGGTCACTGGTCACTGCCGGATGGCGCATATGCGCTGTACCATCGCCGGCTTCGGCTCAGCCACAAACAGGTCCTCATAGGCAATGACGCGCAGCTCGCCGCGGACGAGATCGAGGAGTTCGCCCGGCTTGAGCAGGAAGTCCGGGTTGGAAGGGCGTCCGTAGCGCTCATTGCCCACCGCGAAAGTCTCGTAGATGAGCACGCCGCCCGCCGCCAGCGCCGTCAGCAGGTGCGGAAAGAGTGGCCGGTGAAGGTAGTTCGTCACCACGATGCCCGCGAACAATTCGTCCCCAAACGGCCACGGGCCGCCTTCCAGTTCGGCGCACCGCGTGGTAACGCCCTCGATCCGCGCCACCCCCCCCAGCGCTGCCGGATCGCGGTCCACCGCCTCCACGGGGTGCCCCCTTGCCGCGAAGAACCGGGCATGGCGTCCCGTCCCGCATGCGAGGTCGAGGACCCGGCCGCCGGCCGGCACAAGCCCGGCCCAGCGGACCACCCAAGCCGAAGGCGCGGCGATGTCGTGAAGGTCGGTGCTCACAAGTGAAAAAGGGGCAACGTCTGATGGGTGATGAATGAATAAGCAAAGTCGAAACGGGTATCGAGCCCGCGACGATCGACGAGTAATATAGTGCCAAAGATTACGGGACCCTAGTCGTACTGTGTCACAAAAACCAGAAAACCCCTTCCCCCTTGACGGGGGAAGGCTGGGATGGGGGTGAAAAAGGTGGGCACGACGAGGCGGCTCACCCCCACCCTAACCCTCCCCCATCGAGGGCCCATCGAGGGGGAGGGAATCTATTTTGTGACACAATCCAACTAAGAGGCCGCAACAAAATGAAGATTACGGCCCGATGTAGGGGAGCATCAAGGGAGAGTGACCACGAGGGGCCATCCCCTCTTTTCGTTACCGTTCCTAAGTACCCGTTTTCATAAATATGGCGACGGATATCTACTGGCGGTCAATGGGATACATACGCTGCCAAACTTACGAACCAGAGTACTAAGTCAAAGCCAAACGCATGAAGAATTCTCTGCGCCCGACCGCTTTGTTGCTCGCCCTCGCTGCGTTCGCCGGTCCGGCGGGTGCGCAGCACTACCCCACCCGGGCGGTCCGGATGCTCGTGGGTTTCCCGCCGGGTGGCGGTACCGACATTGTCGGTCGCATCGTCGCGCACAAGCTCTCCG
>CAZQJF010000412.1:0-3935 GCA_964593735.1 uncultured Streptomycetaceae bacterium
TGGTGCGCGCGGCGCGTGCCGCTGCGCTCGTCGCCGGCCGCGACTTCGTCACGCCCGATGACGTGAAGCGCATGGCGTTGCCGGCGCTCAGGCACCGGGTAACGCCCGCGCCGGAGCTGGAGATCGAGGGCCAATCGAGCGACATGATCCTGAAAACCCTGATCGAGCGCGTCGAAGCGCCGCGCAAATGACCCGCACCCGCTGGCTGCTGCCCTCGCGGCTGCTGCTGGCGGCCGTCGCGGCGCTGCTCGTCGCAGGGCTCGTAGCCTCGGCCGTTCCCGGGCTGGGCCCCGCCTGGAACACGCTTGCGTTGCTCGCCGCCGCCGTGGCAATGGCCGACGCGGCGCTCGTGATGCGTACTCCGTCGCCCGCCGGCCGGCGCTCCGTCGCCGGCTCGCTCTCGCTCGGCGTCGCCCAGGACGTTGCGCTGCGGCTGGCGAATGGAGGGCGGTGGAAACTCTCGATAGCCGTGCACGATCATCACCCCGAGGCGCTCGAGGCCGAAGCGTTGCCCCAGCGCCTGGATCTGGCGCCCGGCCGTTGGGCGGAGCTGTCTTATCGCGTGCGGCCGGTTCGGCGGGGCGATTTCCGGTTCGGCGGAATCGAGCTGCGGCTCGGTTCACCGCTGGGGCTGTGGGAGGCGACCCGCTACGTAGGAGAGGAGAGCCCGGTGCGGGTTTACCCGAACTTCCGGGCGCTCACGCGCTATACGCTGCTCGCCACGGACAACCGTCTGTCGCAGATCGGTGTCCTGCAGACGCGCCGGCGCGGCGAAGGGCTGGATTTCCATCAGCTGCGCGAATACCGCCAGGGCGACAGCCTGCGCTCGATCGACTGGAAGGCGACCTCGCGCACCGCCAGGCTGATCGCGCGCGAGTACCAGGACGAGCGCGACCAGCGCATCCTGCTGGTCATCGACTGCGGCCGCCGCATGGGAGCGAAGGACGACGAGTTGTCCCATTTCGACCACGTGCTGAACGCGGCGCTGCTGCTCGCGCACGTCGGGCTGCGGCAAGGCGACGCGGTGGGCATACTTACGATGAGCAGCGAGCCGCGCTATCTCGCCCCGCGCAAATCGATAGCAACGATCCACGGCATACTCAACCGCGTCTACGATCTCGAGCCCACGCCGCTCACGTCGGACTATCAATGGGCGGCGCGGGAGGTGATGCAGCGCCTGTCGAGGCGCTCGCTGGTGGTGATACTCACCAACCTGAGGGACGAAGACGACGACGCCATCGTCCCGGCGCTCAAGCTCCTGCAGACGCGTCACCTGGTCGTGCTCGCCAGCCTGCGCGAGGCGATCCTCTCGCGCGCGCTCTCCACCCGCATCAACAGCTTCGACCGCGCGGTCACCCACGCCGCGGCGGCGGATTATCTGCGCATGCGCGAGCGGGCGTTCCAGCGCCTCGCAGGGTCGGGGGCGGTCTGCCTCGACGTCGAGCCGCAGGTGCTCGCCATCGCGCTCGTGAATCGTTACCTGCAGCTGAAGCGTTCCGGCCGTCTGTAGCGTCGATGACGCCTACTGAACGAGCTTCGGGAGCCGCAGCATGCGCCCGCCGGAGCTGGTGATGAAAATCTCGCCGAAGACCACTTCAATCGAGATTTTTCCGGCCTGCTCCTGCTCCAGCAGCCGCGCCCGGCGGTCGGCTGCCAGAACCTTGATGCCGTGAGCCTTGGAGATGGTGGCGTACACCGCATCGATCTCGGCGTCGGAGAGGTCTGACACAGGCATGGGTTTCTGTCGCTCTTTCAGAAAACGTAAATCAGAACAATGATATGCGCTGTAATATCTGGTAACAAAGGATTACACTTCCGGAAGGATTTTTCGCACGGGTGGGGGAATCATACGCTACAGGACAACGCGACCGGCAGCAGCCCGCGTTGATCTCTTGGAGAACTCAAGGAGAGGATGACGATGAATACGAAATGGAAAGCAGTGATCATCGGGGGCGCCATGCTCGCAGGCTTGAGCGGTACCGCCGCCGCGCGTCACAACGTCGGCTTCAGCTTGTCCTTTGGCGTCCCGGCCTATACGTATGTCGCGCCGCCGCCCGCGTATTCTTACTACGGCTACCCCTACGCGCCGGCGCCGGTCTATTACGCGCCCCGCGCGCCCCGCGTCTATTACGCCCCCGCGCGGGCCTACTACTATGGCGGCCCCCGGTACCGGTACGGGCACGGGCATCGCCATCACAGGCGCTGGTAGCCTCCAGCGGCAGCTAGCCCCATCGCCTCTCGAAGGCCGCCACAGCGCGGCCTTTTTTTAATGGAGAAACCGAACCGGATCCGGGTAAGGACGCGCAGGCGGCAAGGTAGAATGAACGGGACTGAAATAGCGCGGTCCGCCGGGGTTTGAGTTTGCGCCGGTGCATCGTTACACTCCCCCCGAACCCCGAATCCTGAGGCCAGCTTTTCATGCCCCGCCGCACCAAGATCGTAGCCACACTGGGACCCGCATCGAGCGACGCGAAGACGCTCGAGCGCATGATCGCCGCGGGCCTGGACGTCGTACGCATGAATTTTTCCCACGGCACCGCCAAGGAGCACGGCGAGCGGGTGGAACTGGTGCGCGCGCTCGCCCGCAAGGCGCGGCGCACGGTCGGCGTGCTGGTCGACCTGCAAGGACCGAAGATCCGCGTCGGCCGCTTCAAGGACGGCAAGATCACGCTCGTCGCGGGAGAGAAATTCGTGCTCGACGCCGAAAGCACGCTCGGCGACCAGCATCACGTCGGGCTCGACTACAAGAACCTGCCCAGCGACGTGCGTCCCGGCGATACGCTGCTGCTCGATGACGGGCGGGTCGTGCTGGGGGTCTCCTCGGTGAAAGGTCCGCGCATTTCGTGCGTGGTGGAACAGGGCGGGCCGCTTTCCAACAACAAGGGGATCAACCGCAAGGGCGGCGGCCTGACGGCCCCGGCGCTCACCGAGAAGGACATGCAGGACATCAAGACCGCCGCGGAGCTGAAGGCCGATTTTCTCGGCGTGTCCTTCCCGCGCTCCGGACAGGACATCCTGTGGGCGCGCGATCTCATGTACAAGGCCGGCGGCAGGGCGCTGACGGTGGCGAAGATCGAGCGCGCCGAGGCCATACCGGCCCTCGAAGAGATACTCGATGCCTCAGACTGCATCATGGTGGCGCGCGGCGATCTCGCGGTGGAAGTGGGCGATGCGATCGTGCCGGCGCTCCAGAAGCGCATGATCCGGCTGGCGCGGGAAAAAAACCGGATCACCATCACCGCGACCCAGATGATGGAATCCATGATCAACAACCCCATACCGACCCGCGCGGAGGTATCCGACGTGGCGAATGCCGTGCTCGACGGCACGGACGCGGTGATGCTCTCGGCGGAGACCGCGACGGGCCTGTATCCCGTCGAGACGGTCGCGGCGATGGCGCGGGTCTGCGTCGAAGCCGAGAAGGAAGACACGCTGAACTCCCAGGAGCGGCGGCGCGGCAATCCTCCGGCCGAGGTCGAGGAAGCCATTGCGCGCGCCACCGTTTTCACCGCGAACAATCTCGACATCAAGGCGGTGGCGGCGATGACGCAGAGCGGCAAGACCGTGCTCCTGATGTCGCGCATGCACACCGGGGTCCCGATCTACGCCATGAGCTCGGTGGTCGAGACGCGGCGCCGCGTGACCCTGTTCCGCGGCATCTACCCGGTGGAATTCAAGGGCGCGCGCGATCCGGAGAAAGCCCTCGCGATGGCCGAGGACGAGCTGCTCGCCAGGAAGGTGGTCCAGGACGGCGACTATATCGTGCTCACCATCGGGGAGCCGTTCGGCAAGGCCGGCGGCACCAACACGATGAAGGTGGTCAAGGTAGGAGAGCATCGCCACGCGTAGCGCTGAGGTTTCGGCCCGTCGTCTTAGAGATCAATGCCACTACCTTAGGCCTATTTGCTTTGAACTTCAGACAGGATTAACAGGAT
>CAZQJF010000413.1:0-3928 GCA_964593735.1 uncultured Streptomycetaceae bacterium
GCCGTTGTTGATGATGCGCCCGCCGCGCGGGTTCTGGGCTTTCATGATTCTGAACGCTTCCTGGGCGCAGAAGAACATGCCGTTCAGGTTGACGCCCACGACTTCCAGCCATTTTTCATGAGTCAGGTCCTCGAACAACACGCCGGGCGCGTTGCCGCCCGCATTGTTGAAAAGCATGTCCACGCGACCGAACGCGGCCACGGTCTTTTCAAAGAGGGCTTTTACGGCAGCGGGTTTGCTGACGTCGGAAGGCACCGCCAGCCCGCGCTTGCCGGCGCCGGATTCGGCCACGGTCTGCTCCAGCACATCGGCCCGCCGCCCGGCCAGCGCGACGCTCCAGCCGTCTTTCAGAAACGCGAGCGAGACTGCTTTGCCGATGCCGGACCCCGCGCCGGTGATGACTGCGACTTTATTCTGTGTAGCCATAGGTCGATCTCCCTGAGAACCGCGGTGAATTCGCGATGTATTCGTTTGCAAAAAAGGCCGTACCAGGAAGTATACTCAACCCGGGATCGGACAAGACCCGGCTGGACTGTTCGCAAGCCACGGATCGGTCAGCGCGGGTCAGGTTCAATGCAGCGTCCTCACCGCCGGCACAACGCTCAATCCGACATTGAGTATGACTACGCGGCGGCCAAGCAGCACGACGCTTCCCTTCAGGCGGTTGTCGCCGGTATCGCTGAATTCGAAATCGTAGGCTCGTTGCAGCATCAGCCGGCCGTCGTCATCGCGCGCCAGCTTCACGCTCGCGATCGCAACTGTGGCGTCGAGCAGCAGCAATCCGTCCGCGGCGCACGCGGACCGGGCCGCGTCGATCGCGGCTTCGCGAGCCTTCAGGCTGTCGAGCCAGAACCAGGCGATCCCGCCCAACATGAGGATGCCGAGGATTTCCATTATCGAGCGTCCATAATCTACTTGACGCTCGATCCCTCACCCCCTGGCCCCTCTCCCGCAGGAGAGGGGAGAAGGACGGCGGAAAATGTACTGTCGACCATTTTCCGAATGTTCAATAGGGGCATGGCAGCGTATCGAAGGAGTCGCGGCGGAGCAGGGTTCGGGGCATTGTAGACCATAGACGGGCGGTGACTTCGGTAGAATGACCGGTGATTCCGCAACTCCTGCCCGGGAGAGTGATGACATATTGCCGACCCGCTACTTTCCATGAAAGAGGAAGTCGATGACACAGATCAGACGAGTGGTCACGGGCCACGACAAGAATGGAAAAGCCATCGTCCTGTCGGACGGTCCGGTGCCGACGGTCCACAGCAATCCGATCCGCCCGGGTCAGCTCTCTTTCGAAGTCTGGAAAACGCACGCGGCGCCGGTGCCGCTGGCGGCGGAAGAGCCGGAACCCACCACCGGCCCGCGCTCCCTGCAGCCGCCGCCCAATGGCAATGTGTTTCGCATCTCCGTCGTTCCGCCGGAGTCGGAGGAAACCCGCAAGCTGACGCCGGAGCAGGCGCAGGAGCTGTTCCGCAAGAGCGGCGCGAAAGATGCCTCGACCTTCGGCAAGGGCGGCCGCCATCCGATGATGCATCGCACGGAGACGGTGGACTACGCGGTGGTGCTCGAAGGCGAGATCACGCTGATCCTCGACGAGGGAGAAGTGCAGCTCAAGGCGGGCGACGTCGTCATCCAGCGCGGCACGAGCCACGCATGGAGCAACCGCTCGGGGAAGAACGTGAAGATGTTGTACGTGCTGATCGATGGCAAGTTTGGCCCAGATCTGGAGGGGAAGTTCTGGGCGGGCGAAAAGTAGGGATTATCAGCCACAGATACACACAGATAAACACGGATGAAACCAGGGCACGCCTGAAGGGCTGTTCTTGTTTCTCGTCTTCTTCAAATCCATGGGCGTCGCGGTAGGTTTGGCCAATCCTGGTCCTATCTGTGTTCATCTGTGTTTATCTGTGGCTCAATCAAGTAAAGGAAAAGCGCAATGCCAAAAATACTGGTCGTTCACGGCGCCGGAATGAACATGCGGGGCAAGTCGCAGCTCGACGTGTTCGGACCGATGACGCTGCCGCAGTACGACGAGCACATCCGCAAGTACGCTTCCGAGCTGGGCGTGGAGGTCGACATCTTCCACTCCAACGTGGAAGGCGAGGTCATCAACAAGTTCTACCAGGCGCACGACGGCGGGGTGGATGCCGCGATCATCAACCCCGCGGGCTACTCGACGGGTCATCCGGCGCTGATGGCCGCGATCAGCCAGGTGCGCTTCCCGACGATAGAGCTGCACATTTCGAACCCGGCTCGCCGGGGGCGGATATCGGAGATCGGCGGCGTCGTACGCGGTGTGACGACGGGCTTCGGCATTTTCGGCTACTACCTCGCGCTGCGCGGCCTCAAGGAAATTCTGGCGACGCCCAAGACGTGAAGCGCTGGATGGCCCGCTTTCGCGGGCCGGTCATCATCCTCCCCTACGACGGCTTCGGCACCGGGCGCAGCCTCGCGCTCTGCGGCCGTGTGCTCCAGGACGAAGGCTTCCGTCCCGCGCGCGATGCCGACCGGGCGTGGCGCAATCTGATCGCGATGTACAAGCGCTTCGAATCGGACGAGGTTCCCGGCGCGCGCGTGCGAGCCCGCTATGGGACGGCAGAAACCGAAGCGGTCGCCGACCATGAGGGCTATTTCAGCGTGGAGCTGCGGCCGGACGAAGCGGCTGCGTCCGGGCGATGGCACGAGATCGCGCTGGAGCTCGTCGGGTCGCCCCGCCCGGCGGCGGTCACCGGCCGCGTGCTCGTGCCGTCCGGCCGCGCGCGCTTCGGCGTCATCAGCGACCTGGACGATACCGTCATCCGCAGCGACGTCACGCGCAAGTTTCGCATGCTGCTCTCGCTCGCGATCTCGAACTCACGCACGCGCAAGCCGTTCGAAGGCGTCGGCGCGTTCTATCGCGCGCTGCACAAGGGCGCCTCGGGAAAAGAAGGCAACCCGATCTTCTACGTTTCCAAGAGCCCGTGGAATCTGTACGCTCCGCTCGTCGAATTCCTGGCGCACCAGGGCATCATCGCTGGGCCGCTGCTGCTGCGCGATTACGGCAAACACCTGCTCTTCGCGTCCGCCAGTCACAAGGAGCGCAGCATCACCCGCATACTCGAAACGTATCCGAAGCTGAAGTTCGTCCTGATCGGCGACAGCGGCGAGGAGGATCCGGAAATCTACAGCGAGGTCGTGCGGCGCTGTCCTGACCGGGTGCGGGTCATCTACATACGCAGCGTCCAGCGCGACCCCGCGCGACTCGCGGCGATCGACCGGTTGATCGGGGAGGTAAAGCGAACGAACTGCCAGCTCGTGCTCGCACCGGACAGCGAATTCGCCGCTGCGCATGCCGCGGGGGAGGGGCTGATCTCTTCCAGGGCGCTGGCGGGCATACGCCGTGAGAAAACCGCCGACGCGGCGACGGTTTCAGGCCGATTGCGCCGGATACGCAGCTAAAGCGCCAACAACTCATTTTGGAGCCACAGATAAACACAGATGCACACAGATAGGGCCATTGTGGCCGGCGCCGAACAACAACATCCGTGTTTATCTGTGTGTATCTGTGGCTAATTCCTGCTTTCACTTCTTGGTGTACCAGGCCCTAGGCTGCCTGGTCCGACAGCGCGAGCAGGAGATACGCAAGCAGCGTGCAGGCAACCACGATCGATGAGATGCTGCAGCCCACGGCCAGCGCGGCGGCGGGGTAGAGCGAAACCGCTTCGGCCGGGGCGATGCCGAAGAAAAACAGGGCGGTGATCGCGGTCCAGCGCCGGATATACGGGACCAGCATCCAGCGCATGCGGCAGTTATAGGTAAGCGCGAGTTCGCGCGCACACGCGGAGCCCTGCGAGGCGTTCTTGAACAGCGCGCCCGGATCGAGGTAGAGCCGCAGCAGGCGCAACATCGGTAGCCGGGAGCGCGCCTCCCGGGTCAGGAGCGTTTC
>CAZQJF010000414.1:0-1543 GCA_964593735.1 uncultured Streptomycetaceae bacterium
CCCAAGCGGACAGGTTGCTTCTCTCGCTGAGCAAGCAGCGCACGGATTGCTTCCACCTCTACATCCTGTTCATCTTGTTCATCCTGTCAGTTTTTTCTGCTTGTAGTTCTGCGAGGATCGGTGCCTTGGGAGGCTGACCCCATACGCTCACGCGCTTGTGTAGCATTCGCCGTTGGGCTACATTGCCCGGCGCGGCTGGAAGCAGTCTCAAGAACGCAGAAGAGCACGGAACTCTACGGAGAACTATCGGCGTTCATCGGCGTTCATCGGCGGTTTCATTTGTTTTTGAGATAGCTTGTAGAGACTTGGACGCAGGATCAAGTGCCTGACATCAGCACCGCATCTACAGTCAAAGGCGCAGAGTTGCTCGCGCGCGCGCGGGAGCTGGTGCCGGCGTTCCGCAATCGAGCGGCCGAAGCCGAGAAAGCGAGATGCATCCCCTCGGAAAGCATAGCCGACCTGCGCCGGGCTGGCCTGTTCCGAACGATGCAGCCGGCCGTTTTAGGCGGGTATGAACTGCCCCTCGACGAAGCCGTCCTCATCACCGCTACAGTGGCGGAAGGATGCGGCTCCACCGGGTGGATCCAGGGTATCTTTTCGGACCATTGCGCCACGCTCGGGATGTTCGACGGCCAGGCCCAGAAAGACGTCTGGGGCGCATCGCCCGACAGTTTGATCTCTTCCGGTTTCATGCCCACCGGGAAAACCGTCCGGGCAGACGGCGGCTACCGGCTGAACGGGCGCTGGCCGTTTTCCAGCGGCTGCGACCACGCCGACTGGGCGTTGGTCCGCAGCTTCGTTCCGGCTGCTGTGGACACTGAACCGGCCGAGCTCTACATGTTCCTCGTGCCGAAGACGGACTACACGATCATCGACAACTGGTTCGTGATGGGGATGAGCGCCACGGGCAGCAAGGACTTCCAGTTGAAGGGCGAAGTCTTCGTGCCCGGACACCGCGCATTGAGCGATAAAGAGTTGATGAATGGGACGGGACCGGGCAGTGAATTCAATGGCGGTGCGTTGTACCGCCTGCCTCGTCATGCAACCGTGCCGTTCTCGCTTGCCGCTCCCCTGATTGGTATCGCGGAACGAGCGCTGCAGACTTTCATACAGGGCATGCGGGAGAGACCGTCCGGCGACCGCAGGGCGGCCCAGGAAGGCGCTATCCACTTGCGTGTCGCGAGCTCGGCCGCCGAGATCGACGCCGCGCGCACGTTGATGCTGCGGGACTGCCGCGAGGCCATGGAAATCGTGCGGCGAGGCGAGCGATTGAGCATCGAACAGCGGGCGCGGAATCGGCGTGATATCGCCTACGTGGCTTGCCAGTGCACGCGCGCACTGGATCGTCTTTTCGCCGCGGCGGGTGCGGGGAATATTTTTCTGGACAGCGAAGCGCAGCGTCTGCTCCGCGACATTCACGCTGCAGGCCAGCATATGGCGCTGAGCTGGGACTTGGCAGCGTCGGCCTACGGCCGGGTCATGTTCGGACTGCCCCCTGGTCAGGCCCTATAACGAGTTTCGAGTTTCGAGTTTCACGTTTCAC
>CAZQJF010000414.1:1643-3926 GCA_964593735.1 uncultured Streptomycetaceae bacterium
GCCTTTAACTTCAAACTTGGAACCTCAAACTTCAAACGGTCCCGCGTCTCGAGTCCCTGGTCCAGGAGCCAGTCAGGCGGCCGTTCTCTGGCTAGTCGCGTCGGCCCGCTTCAGGAAGTCCAGAAACACCGCCGCCAACTGGGCTTCGCGCCGGTCCCACTCGGCGAACGGAATCTCGTCGAGGTCCGGGCCGGCCGGCATGATGTCGTGCACCTCGCCGCCGGGCATCAGGCGGCCGACGTTTTCGCCGGCGCGGCGCGCATGGATGCGGTCGTTGCCGGGGACGATGCAGGCCGGAACGCGGATGGAGCCCAGTTCGGCTTCCGACGCCCCGATCACCGGCTGGTCGGCGCCGGCGATGAAATACTCCCGCCAGTGCGACATCACGGCGATGAAGCGCTGTGTGTCCATCGCCATCAGCCGCGCGCGGTTCTCCGGCCGCGCGGCGATGCGCTCGCGGAAATGCTCCGAATCGCACACCGCCGCCATGCCGCCGCGCTGGGCGAGCTCGATGTAATCGGTGTAATACTGGCGCGCCAGGTGTTCGGCCGCGACACGCCCGCCGGTGACGCGCCATAGCAGGAGCGAGCGCACCGACTGCGGGTGGCGCAGCGCGAACAGTATCGACATGCGGCAGCCGGACGAGGCGCCCCCGACGTGCGCGGGCAGCGCGCCCAACTCGCCCAGCAGTGCGTGCAGATCGTCGGCCCAGATGTCGTATTCGGATTCATCGCCGTCGATGATTACGTCGGAAGCGCCGCAATTGCGCCGGTCGTGGAGCAGCACCCGGTAGCCCGCCGGTGCAATCCGCTCGGCCAGGGGGCGCAACGCCTCGAGCGGCCGGCGCCCGCCGGGCGACAGCGACACCCACGATCCCCTGGTGCCGACGATCTCGTACTGGATCCCCGCGCCGCGTACTGTGGCGTATGGCATGGCATCTCCCCTGATTGGATGGTGCGGCGATGATGCGCGCCGCCAGCCGCGCTGTCAAAGCGCGCCGCTCGATCTCATAGCCGCGGATAAACGCGGATGAACGCAGATGAAATCCACTAATCAAGGAAACCGTAGCGCATCGATCCGGACGTGTAGCACTTCTGTGCTACACTGTTTTTTTGCCGCGATTGCCCATGTCTACCACCACCATCCGCCTGCCGAAAGACCTGAAGGAGCGGATCGCTCGTGCCGCGGAGCGCGCCGGAACGACTCCGCACGGCTTCATACTGGAGGCCATTGCCGAGAAGGCCGATCTCGAGGAACGCAAGACAGAGTTTCTCGATACCGCCGAGCAGCGCTATGCCGGGATTGCAGCTTCCGGCAAGACGGTGCCGTGGCGTGAGATGCGGCGTTATCTGGAACGGCGGGTCGGGGGAAGCAGGGCCGCTCGCCCGAAGTCGCGCCCTCTGTCCCGCTAGCAGCTTGATGCAAAACAGTTCGTCGCTCCCGCGAAGGCGGGAGCCCAGAAATCAATGTTCGAAAAATCAAGCGCTCCTGGATTCCCGCCTGCGCGGGAATGACGGAAAAGATGTTTAACTCCTGTTTTGCATCAGCCTGCTAGTGTGCTGCAGCACACTAGCATGTCCCGCATCGAGCTCGCGCCGGAAGTCGCGGACGACCTGGATCGCCTGCTCGACCATCTGCTGGCGCATGAGGCGGCGGACGCAGCCTCGCGAATCAACGACATCATTCGCGCAATCGACGTCCTCGAACGCAACCCGCTGATCGGCCGCGCCGTGCGCACCGATCTCAGAGAGCTGGTCATCGGACGCGGTGCGTGCGGCTACATTGCACTGTATCGATACGTCGGAGAGCTCGACACGGTGTTCGTTCTGGCCATCCGCGGCCAGAAAGAGGCCGGGTACGGGCGAGACCAGCCGTGAACCTTCTCCTGCTCGCCCTCGGGTCGATGTTCGTGCAACAGACGTTCATCGCGTTGAGCAGAGCCCTGCCGGCGGTGATCGCGCCGGCGATCATCACGGATCTTTCCATCGATGCGACCTGGATCGGCATTTACTTCGGCCTGACGGCCGCCGCCTCTCTCGTCGCGCAGCTCGGGTGCGGCAGCTTCATCGTGCGCCACGGCGCCATGCGCATGAGCCAGGTGTCCCTCGTGATGGTGGCCGCGGGCACGGCATTGGCGGCGCTGGGCACGCCCGTGATGCTCTTCCTGTCCGCGATCATCTGCGGGGCCGGCGGCTCCGTGTCCACGCCGGCCAGCTCGCATCTGCTCGCCCGGGTCTCGTCGCCGCGCTACCTGCCCCTGGTGTTCTCCATCAAGCAGACCGC
>CAZQJF010000415.1:0-3925 GCA_964593735.1 uncultured Streptomycetaceae bacterium
CGCAGGCTTATCCCACCAAGCCCGTGCGCGTGATCGTCCCATTTCCCCCGGGAGGGGCAAACGACATCGTGGCACGCATCCTCTTGCCGAAGCTCACGGAGCAGATGGGCCAGTCGTTCATCATCGAGAACCGCTCAGGTGCGGGGGGCACGACCGGCTCGGCCATCGTGGCGCAAAGCCGGCCCGACGGCTACACCTTGCTGATACAAACCGTCGCCTCCCACACCTCCAACCCGCACCTGTACAAGAAGCTGTCGTACGACGCGCTGCGCGATTTCGTCGGGATAACCCCACTCTCGATACTGGTGACGGTACTCACCGTGCATCCCTCGATGCCGACACGGTCGGTGAAGGAGTTCATCGCGCTGGCGCGGAAACGCCCGAAAGAAGTCCTCTTCGGCCACGCCGGCTACGGCAGCTTCATCCATCTGAACACGGTGATGCTGGAATCCACGGCGGGCATCCGCATCACCCAGGTGCCGTTCAAAGGCGGCGGCCCCGCTGTTATCGGCCTGATCTCCGGGGAAACCCAGGCCATGCTCGCGGGGATCGGCGATATCATCGAGCACATCAAGGTGAAGCGCGTGCGTCCGCTGGGCGTAAGCTCGACGGAGCGGGTGACGCAGCTCCCGGATGTGCCGCCGATCGCGGACACCGTGCCGGGTTTCGAATGCACGACCTGGGTCAGCATACTTGCGCCGGCGGGAACCTCCAGGGCGATCATCGATCAGCTCAACGCCGGGCTCGGGAAGGCGATGCGCGAACCCGGGATTGCCTCGAAGCTGAGCGCCCTGACGTACGACCCCGTGCACAGGACGCCGGAAGAGCTCGCCCAGCGCCTGAAAGCAGATTACGAGAAGATCGGCAAGCTGTTCCGCGAGTTCGGCGTGAAGCTCGATTAGCCGCCGCCCGCATGCGCAGCTCGGATCGGCGCAACTGCCGGTACGGAATCCCCGGCCCGGCGCGTACGCGCGGTCCCCGTGGGGCAGACGGTGGCCAAGCATGTCGAAATGTCGAGGATCATCAAGCAGGCGCGGATCGAGCTTCAGCAGTAGCGGCGCCTGGATCTGAACTGTTGACAGGAACAATGAAAGTTACGCCATTGAGCAAGGTGATGGGCGCCGAGGTTACAGGCGTCGACATAAGCAAGCCGCTCAGCGCGGCCGACCGGGCTCAACTTTATCAGGCTTTCCTCGATCATCTGCTCTTGTGCGTCCGGGATCAGCGCTTCGCCGATATCGGTGCCTTCCTGAACGCGGCACGCCATTTCGGCGAACCTAAGGTCCAGCACATCGGAGAACGACGACTTGTATTAGAGAAGACGCGTACTATTTTTCGCCGGAACATTCACACATGGACAAGCACGCGTCGCACCCCGCTCACGCCAGCCGCGTCGAAGATTTCCGTCTGATCACGGGCGCCGGCAAGTACGCCGCCGACTGGAATGCCCCCGATCAGCTCTACGCGCATTTCGTGCGGACCGACCGTGCGCATGCGGAGATCGTTGCGCTCGATGCCTCGCAGGCGCTCGCCCACCCCGGCGTCAGACTGGTCCTCACGGGTGACGACGCCGCGCGCGCGGGTTATACGAATGCGCCGCATGCTTTTAACTATCCCGGACGCAACGGCATGAAGGCGCGCGCGCCGGCGCGGCCGGCGCTGGCGTCGAAGAAAGTTCGCTTCGTCGGCGAGGCCGTGGCATTGGTGGTGGCGGACAGCGCCGCCGCCGCGCGGGACGCCGCCGAGCTCCTCCAAATCGAATACCGCGATCTGCAAGCAGTACCGCTGGCGGAAGACGCGCTGGCCGCAGGCGCTCCGCAACTGCACGACGAAGTGCCGGGCAACTGCGCCTTTGAAGTGGAAGCCGGCGACGAACCACCGGTGGCAGCCGCATTTGCCCGTGCCGCACACATCGTCAGTCTCAAGGTCGAAAGCACGCGCGTGGCGCCAAACCCGATGGAACCGCGAGCCTGCCTGGTCGCCCACGACGCGAAGGGCGACAGCTATCGCTTCAACGTCTGCACCCAGGGCATCACAGCGCTGCGCAAACAGCTGTCGAACTACACCGGCGTGGCCGAAGACAAGCTCATTTTCGAAGTAAGTGATGTCGGCGGCGGTTTCGGCCAGCGCACCTCGGCCTACCCCGAGTACTGCGCCTTGATGCTGGCGGCGAAGGCCGCCGGACGCCCCGTGAAGTGGGTATCGACGCGCGACGAGGGGTTTGTCGCCGACACGCACGGCCGCTCGAACATCATCGACGGCAAATTGGCATTCGACAACGACGGTAAATTCCTCGCCATGCGGCTCGACTGGATCAATGACATGGGCGCCTATCTGTCGCCGGTGGCGCCGGGCCATATCCGCAACACCATTTCCTGCATGACAGGCGTTTACCGCATCCCAGCGCTCTACGAAACTTTTCGCGTGGCGTTGACCAACGCAACACCGATCGGTTCCTATCGCGGCGCCGGACGCCCGGACATCGCCTATATCGTTGAACGGCTGGTCAACGCCGCGGCGATTGAACTCAAGCTCGATCCGGCCGAACTGCGACGCCGCAATTTCATTCCGCTGGCGGCTTTTCCGTACAAGACGCCGACGGGCTCGATCTACGAAATCGCCGACCTGCCAGGCGTGTTCGACAAGGCGCTAAAACTCGCCGACTGGGACGGCTTTGCGAGGCGACGCGAAAAAGCTGCCGCAGCGGGCAAGCTTCGCGGCATCGGCATCGCCACAGTGATTGAAAATACCGGCCCCGGCAACTCGCCGATCGACGAGGCTGAAATCGTGCTCGATGCTTCAGGGGCGATTACGGTTTACACCGTGGCCAAATCGCAAGGCCAGAGTCATGAGACGACTTACGCGATCATCGTCGCCAACGCGCTCGGCGTGCCGTCCGAGCGCGTGAAAATCGTGCAATGCGCGCCCGGCACGCAACTGCAGGGCAGCGCCACCACCGGCTCGCGCAGTACAGTCGGCGCCGGCAGCGCCTGCCATCTCGCCGCGCAGAAGCTGATCGAGGAAGGCAAGGCGCTCGCCGCGCTCGAATTGAGGCTCGAACCGTCGCAAATCGAATACGCACACGGCGCGTTCACCTCCGCCGAATCGAAACGTAGCATCGCGCTCGCCCAACTGGCGAATTCCAAACCGCTGGTGGTCAAAGGGAGTGGCAAATTCGGTGCGACGTTTCCCAACGGCTGTCACATCGCCGAAGTCGAGGTCGATCCCGAAACCGGCATGCCCGGAGTCGTCTCCTACTGCGCGGTCGACGATTGCGGCGTCGTCATCCACCACGCCGTCGTCGAAGGCCAGTTGCACGGCGGCATCGTGCAGGGCGCAGGACAGGTCTTCGGCGAGCACGTCGTCTACGATCGAGAGTCGGGCCAGCCGCTTGCGGCGAGCTTCATGGACTATTTCATGCCGCGCGCCGGCCTCATCCGCGAAATCCGGGCCGAAGAGCACGCGACCCCGAGCAAAGTGAGCCCGCTCGGTGTCAAAGGCGTCGGCGAATCGGGTTGCACGGCATCGGTCCCGGTGCTGGTCGCGGCGGTAATGGATGCGTTGCGTCCGCTGGGCGTCACGCATCTCGACATGCCGCTGACGCCGTCGAAGCTGTGGCAGGCCATTCAGGACGCGCGGCGGGCGCGCAACTGAAGCGCCAGCGTTTCGCCTGGCGCTGTTGCTTCTCTGGCTTTCTGCGGAACCGACGCAGGAAAACAACGGAGCGTAGTGAAAATTCACGCGATTGACGATTCGCCGGTCGCGGCATAGATTGCGGGTTCGTGAAAAATAGTGTTTGAATACCCTATACCTCTATACCCTCGCATGGAAAAGGAACTCGTAGGGAAGCACACGATGCCCGGTATCGGTTTCGGGACGCTGGGCAACGTCGGCGATGCCGGCAGCGCGCTCGTCGAAGCGGCGC
>CAZQJF010000416.1:0-3915 GCA_964593735.1 uncultured Streptomycetaceae bacterium
CGTTGCATCGGGGAGTTGATCGAGCCGAGCGCGACGTGGCTCGGCTTGAGGTAGGGCTTGAGCAAATCGTTGCGGCTCCGCGCCACGGCCGCCATCATCCGGTCCGAGCCGATCGCGATGATGCGGTCGGCGTCCCGCAACGGGATCACCTGCTCGCCCAGAGCGCCGGTCGCATACGCGTGCATCCCCTGCACGATATTGCCGACGAAACTCCTGTCCTGCGGGCGCTCCGGCGTGAAGCCGGGCTCTTCGTCGCAGCACCACACCACCAGGTCGGAGGCCGCCTCGATTTCCGATATCTTGTAACGGTCCACCATGTGCTTGTAGGCGGCGAAGTAAAGCACCCGGCTCCCGGCGCGGCGCATGGCCTGCCCGATCGAGAACAGCACGGCGTTGCCCAGTCCGCCGCCGGCGAGGACCACGGTCTCGTTGGCGGGTATTTCCGTCGCAGTACCCGTCGGCCCCATGAGTACCACAGGCTCTCCGGGCTGGAGCGCCACGCACAAATCGGAAGATCCGCCCATTTCCAGCACGATCGTCGAGACCAGCCCCTGGTCCCGATCGACCCATGCGCCGGTGAGGGCGATTCCTTCCATGGCGAGACGGGTCCCGTCGGCGTGAGGCGCGAGCGCTTCGAAATTCTGCAGGCGGTAGAACTGTCCGGGCCGGAAGCGGCGCGCGGCGAGCGGTGCGCGCACCACCACTTCGACGATCAGCGGCGTGAGCCGTATCACTTCGTGCACCGTGGCCCGCAGTTCACCGTTCAGGCGCCGCGTGAACTCCGCCGCGGTCAACGCGGAAGCCGGTGCAACGCCCTCCAGCATGCGCGAAACGACCGGATAGCCCTGCTTCGCGCTGCCTATCGCCTTTACGACGTTGCCGAAGTACGAGGGATGCACGTCGCCGAAATAACTCATGAAGCGCCCGTCCGGCCGCGCATTTTTCCCCGCACCTTCCCGCTCATGCTCGTTCTCATTTTTGTTCTTATTTTGGTTCTCATTTTTGTAGCGCGAGAGGAGCACATGCACTTCGTTCGGCTTCGCGATCGCTTTTTCCGGCGTTACCGGGTTGCCTGCCTCGTCGCAGGCTTGGAAATAGCGGCCATCGAGACGAAAGTTGGCCGCATCCTCGCGCGCCAGCACCGTGTTGGGCTGCGTGCCGGCGGCGATCAGCACCGTTCTGGCCGGCAGCTCCGTCTGCCCGGCCTCGGTCCACTTCCCATCGTCCCCGTACTGCTGCACCGATACCTTCAACGCGCGGGCGCAGCCGTCCGCATCGAGCTCGATCGCGAGCGGCGTGAGCCCCTCGGCGAAATGCACGCCCTCCTCCAGCGCCTTCGCCACTTCCTCGTGATTGAGCGTGTAGGAAGGGCTGTCGATCAGCCGCCTGCGGTAGGCGATCGTGGCGCCGCCCCATGATTGCAGCAGCTCGAGCGTGCGCGGCTCGCGTTCCTCCGCCACGGCGCGCATGCGCTCCGCGCGCAGCTCGCGGGCGTGCCCGAGGAACTCGTCGGCGACCTTGCGTTCTTCATCGTTCCATGCGATCCGCGCCGCGGCCTCGCCGTGCTGCCGCGCCAGCGCTTCGTAGCGGCGCAGGAACTTCTCCACCTGCAGCGGGTAATACGCGAGGGATTCGGTTGCGGTGTCGATCGCCGTCAAACCGCCTCCCACGACCACCACCGGCAGACGCACCTGCATGTTTGCCACCGAAGCCGGTTTCGCAGCCCCGGTCAACTGCAGCGCCATCAGGAAATCCGAGGCCGTGCGCACGCCGCGCGCGAGGCCGTTGGGCAGATCGAGCACGGTAGGCCGCCCCGCGCCGATGGCGAGCGCCACGTGGTCGAAGCCCATCTCGAATGCGTCGTCGACGGAAAGGGTGCCGCCGAAACGCACCCCGCCGAACATGGCGAACTCGTGCCTGCGCTCCAGCAGCAGCCGCAATATCTTGAGGAAATTCTTGTCCCAGCGCACGGTGATGCCGTACTCCGCCACGCCGCCGAACCCCGCCATCACGCGCCGGTCGAGCGATTCGTACAGGTCGCGCGCGTCGCGCACCGGCTCGAACGGCACGCGCTCGCCGTGCGCGTCCACGCCCGACAGCCCGGCCGCGAGCGGCTCTATCTTCAGCCCGTCGACGCCCACCACGCTGTGGCCTTCGTTCATCAGGTAGTGCGACAGGGCCATGCCCGCCGGCCCCATACCCGCGACCAGCACGCGCTTGCCGCTCGCGGGTTTCGGGTACGGCGAGCGCAGGTTGAGCGGATTCCAGCGCGTGAGCAGCGAATAGATCTCGAATCCCCACGGCAGCTCGAGCACGTCCTTCAGCGTTCGGGTCTCGGCCTGGGGTATGTCTACCGGCTCCTGCTTCTGGTAGATGCACGACTTCATGCAGTCGTTGCAGATGCGGTGCCCCGTCGCCGCCACCATCGGGTTGTCCACCATGATGATGGCGAGCGCCCCTATCGCGTGGCCCTCGCTTTTCGCCTTCTGGAACTCCGAGATCTTCTCTCCCAGCGGACAGCCGGCCAGGGTCACGCCGAAGGGGCTTTTCTTGAAAGAACCCGCGCCCCTGCCCGTCGCCCCCTTTTCCAACAGCCCCTTGGAGCACGAATCCTTGCCCTGCTCGTGGCACCAGATGCAATAGTTGGTCTGGTCGAGCGCGCCGGCGAGATCGGTGCCGTGATCGGTCAGCTTGAATCCCTCGCGCCGCCGCAGATGCCCCTCGCCCAGACGGTGGGTCTTGTATCCGGCAGACTCATCGGTGATCACGGGCACGAGACGCAGGTAGTCGAGCTTGGCCGGCGCCTTGAACAGCACGCCGTGACCATGCCGGCGTTTTCCCTTCCCGGATAGCGCCGCCCAGGCTGCATAGCGCAGCGCCGTATCGAGGCGCGCAGCGTGCACTGTCTCGTTTTTTTGCCACTCGGTCACGTGGCGCGCGAAGGCGATCTCGCTGAAAGCCTCGCCGAACGCCAGCTCGAGCTCGCGTTCCAGCGCAGGGCCGTCGTAGCCCTCGGCTTCCTGCTGCTTGATCCTGTGCATGGCCTTGCGCTGCACGAACAGCCGCTTGACGCCGTACAGCGGCGAGAGATCGTGATGGCGCTGCGTGAGTGCCCGCACCTCCGCTTCAATGCCGAAAAGCCGGGCGAGGAAATCGTCGAGGTACGGTGCAAGCGCGAGCAGCAGCTCCGATTCCGCCCTGGCCGCCAGCGCACCGGGGTCGGCGCGCGCGGCCATGACGCGCGCATGCACGACGGGAGCGGTCCCGGCCAGCCAGTGCAGGAACGCCGCATCGAGGCGCACCAGGCCTTCGCGGTCGTACAAGTCCGGAAACGAGAACCCGAAGGCGAGCGGAAGCGCCACGTTGGCCACCTCAGTGTGGTCGACGGCCCGGCCGGCGGATGCCGGCTTTGTGAATTTGTCGATCAAAAGCATGGAATTATGGCCGAGCCCGCACGCCGGCTCAAGACGCAATGCTTATTTGCTAATGCTGTACACTGTCCACCATGGTTTCCTACGCCATGAGTTGGCTGCGAATATCCAGGCCCCTGCTCTGGGTACTCATCGCGCTGGCGGCGATGCTCATCTCTTATGCCGCTTTCCGCGGCTACCTGCAGCCCGAGTTGTTGATCGGCTTCGCCAACGGCTTCACCTGCTGATCTGAGGGGGAGCACGAGGGGAGCGGGAAGGCTCCGAACGAATCTACCGGAAGGGGCCCGCACCCTCGTTCCTCTGCCTCCGCTCGATTAGCAGCCTGTCGGACTTGAAGTTCCGACACGCTGCTAATGCAAAACCGCCCGCAGACTTGCAGCAGATCGGGGTGAAAAGACCAGTTTTGGCTGTCAATAAGGACGTCACGGTGTCGAATTCATGCACTTCGAATCCAATTGTGTGGCTTTCGCCTGCGGGCGGTTTT
>CAZQJF010000417.1:0-3911 GCA_964593735.1 uncultured Streptomycetaceae bacterium
GGCATGGCAAACACCTGAGTCACGACCTCGTCTCCCGCCGCGCCCGCGCGCTCGGTCTCGGCGCAGAGCGCCCGCCATATCCGCGCGTAGGACTCGCGCGTCGGCGCCCGTATCAGGGCGCGCCTGATTTCAGCATCGGCGTGCCGCGCGAGAAGGTCTCGCATTGCTGTTTCCAGCGCGCCCTCCGCTTCGCCGGACGCCGCGAACCCGGGCAGCGGATGCCCCTCGCCACCCGTGCCATAGCGGCGCGGATCGGGCAGCCTTCCCGTAGATTCCGCTAGCACCGGCACACCAGAACCATGTCAGCCATGGAATCACACGGGCAGCCGGCCCATCCGGTTGGCCAGTCCCGACGCCATGCGGCGAAAGCAGAAATCGATCATGGCGGAAAGTGGCCACGAGGCGCCGGCCCTGAGGTCGCCCCATCTTTCCAGAACCTTGAACAGCTGCAGCCATGCCAGAGGAAGCGCGATGGCATCCTCGCTGCCGTCCAGGTAGCTCCGAACGAACGTCCGGCGCAGCGTGGCCCCGAAGCCCGCCAGCGGCCAGCCCAGGGGCGTCAGCAGCATAAGCTCGAGATGTATGAGGAAAGTCGCCAGGTCGTAGATCACCATGTCCTCCGGCAGGTCGAAATCGATCCCCATGGTGCGAGAGCCCGCTACGATCAGATTGTCGGTCTTGAAATCTCCGTGTAGCCAGCTGCGGCCTACGTATACCGCTGCAGCCGCCTTGGCCGATTCACGCAGCTGCGCCAGCGCGCGGGAAAAAACCGGATCTCGAACGATTCCCGCCCGTTCTTTTTCTGAAACGAACCGAAGCATCCCCGTGGTCTTGAGCCGGCCGGGCGCCAGTTCATGACAGTCGTGGAACCGCCTGAGCCAGCGCCCGGCCCGCGCCATCATCTGCCGCGCACCTGCCGGACCGCAGCGCCAGGTAAATAGCAACCGGGTCATGCTTTGACCCGGTATCCATTGCATGGCCAGCAAGCCGACATCGGCTCGCAACAGGAACGGTATCGGCACCGACAATTCCGCGCCGTCGCCCATCACCCGCCCTACCCGGATCAAAGCATCGTACTGCTTTTTTGCCACGGCGGGGCTCGGGTCGAAAGTCTGCGGGACCAGGCACACCTTGACGCACACCGGCGATGGAAAGGCCGCGCACTCCGCATAATACAAGCGCGACCGGGGCCGAAACCACAGGGGCGCAAAGCATTCTCTGATTCCACGTGCGGGGTGCTCCGGAGCGCCCTCCAGCAGCCACTCCCGTATCCGATCGGCTGTAACTTCCATGTGATTAAATTTGATTTGAAATCAGGCAGGCGCCGGCTCCGGCGACTATACCCTCGGCAATCTGCTTCCGCACGGCGGGATCGCGCATACGCATTTCATCGTCGCGGTTGACTATCACCCCCGCCTCGAACAGCAGCGCCGGAATGGTGGCGGTCTTGAGCACCGCAAGGTTGTCGAAGTAGTGCACCCCGTTCGCCTCGTCTGCGAACGGCCGGTTCTCGCCCAGTACCGGATCGGCGTGATAGAGCGACGGCTTGAAGCCGCCTTGCCGCAGCGCGGCCCCTATGGCCGACGCGCACCTCAGGCTCGCCTGGGTGTGGAGGTTCAGGCGCGAAACGAACAGGGAAAAGCCCGCGAACGGGTCGTTTGCGTACCAGCGCGTTGCGCCTTCGTGGTCCCACGCCTCGAGATAGCGCGCCCGAACGGAATCGTGATGGATGGATATCAAGAGGTCCATCCCCGAGGCGCGCGGCGCGCGTTTTCCGAGGTCTTCCGCCATTCCATCATCGCCGATCAAAATGGTGTCGTGACCCGCACGCCTTAGGGATTCGGAAATCTCCCTGGCTAATTGAAGATTGTATTCAAATTCGGGGACGCCGCGGGCGCTGGTCGCGCCGGGCCTGGCGAGGTAGTGACCGACGTCAACCGCGACGTTTGCGGCAGTTACCGTCTGCGCCAGCCCAAACATCACGCATGCCGCAAACGTTATCTTGAATCCCATTTCAGGAACAGGCCAGATTCCCATCCAGACTAAATGGACAGGACAAGGCGGAGTCCCTCCTCGACGTCGGCGAGGAGTCGAGGGGGCAATCTGCCGACGCGCTGCGTAAGAAACGTCTTATCGACCGTAATGATCTGGGAGATATTCACGACCGACGGTTTCGCAAGCCCCGTTCCTCGAGCTGGAGTCCGGACGTTTCCGGGCGCGTCAGCGAGCTTCAGATTGGACGTAATGACGGCTGCCACGACGGTGTTGATGCGGCTTTCGTTGAAACTATCGGCTGAAACGATCAGCACCGGCCGTCGAAAACCCGGCCCCGACCCGGAGGGCTCCGGCAGGGAGGCCCACCAGATCTCCCCGCGGCGCATTACCGCCTGGACCGCGCGAGGGTACGATGCTGAAGTGAGGCAGTTTCTGCGTCGAGCGACGAGATCTCCAGATCGGGACCGTAGATCTCGTTCAAACGAGACGTTATCAGGTCATCCCGGTGTTTCTCGACCAGCGCAGCCAGCGCTTTCGAATAGAGCTGGCTCCGGGAGACGCCCAACCGCGCGGCAAGTTGCTCTGCGGAGCGAAACACCCGGTCCGGAATGGAGATGGCTGTTTTCATGGAGCGAGTATAACACCGGTTATACCGTGGTCAATCCGACCGTCGGGGACTCTTGTGCCTAGTTTCTGTCCTTCCTGGTTTGGCTCTTGAGCTTATACGCGGTCATCGGCGATCGATTGATCTTGGATTTCATCCGCGTTTATCTGCGTTTATCTGCGGCTCAATTTGCCTTTGATCTTATCGGCGGCCATCTGCGGCTATCGGCGGTTTCATTCCTGAATTTCTTGGCGGCCTTGGCGGCCTTGGCGGTCTTGGCGGTTGATTGTTCCTGCTTCTCTCCGCGCCTCTGTGGTCAATCTGCCCCTCGCCTACCACCCAAGCACATACGCCGGCCGCCGAGGATCGGCGCCGCCGTGCAGCACGCCGTTCTTGTGGTCGGCGACGATCGTGCACACCGCCCCGGCGAGCCAGGTCTGGTCGTCCCACTCGTAGACCTTGTGTCCCATGTCCCTCAACTCTTCTCCAAATTCATCGGCCAGGCTCTTCTCCATGTGCAGCCGCCCGGGGTAGTACGGATGCGGCTCGAACGAGCCGGGGAAGCTGTAGCCGGCGAAGCGCGGCGCTTCCACCGCGGCCTGCGGCGCCATGCCGAACACGTTGATGTTGAGGAATACCTGCAGCATGGCCTGGCACTGCACGTCGCCGCCCGGCGTGCCGAACGGCATGTAGACGCGCCCGTTCTTGAAGGCCATCGCGGGATTGGGCGTCAGGCGCGGCCGCTTGCCCGGCGCCACCGAGGAGGGATGGGAGTGATCGGACCACGACTGCGTGCCGCGCCCCGAGCAGAGTATTCCCACGCCGGGGATGATCGGCGTCTTGTCCGAGCCGTCGCTCGGCGTGCACGACATCGCGTTGCCGTGGCTGTCGATCACGCACAGGTACGACGTGTCGCCGGGTCCCGGCGCCTCGTCGGACTCGGGCGCCGGCACGCAGCGCTGCGGGATTTCCGCCAGCGTGTCGGGATTGCCGGCCGGCGGCATCTCGGGCCAGGCCTTCTCCAGACTGATCAGGGAACGGCGGTGCGCGGCGTAGCGGTCCGACATCAGGCCCTTGATCGGCACATCGACGAACCGCGGATCGCCGAAATGATGGTGACGGTCCGCAAAGGCGAGCTTCAGCGCCTCGGTCACGACGTGCACGTACTGCGGCGAGTTGTGGCCCATGGCCTTCAGGTTGTAGCCCTTGAGAATGTTGAGCGCCATCGGCAGCACCGGCCCCTGCGACCACGGCCCGCAGGCGTGCAGCTCGATGTCGTCGAAGCGCGTGCGCACCGTGGGCTCGAACTTCA
>CAZQJF010000418.1:0-3910 GCA_964593735.1 uncultured Streptomycetaceae bacterium
CGCTTGTCGAATTCGACTGTCGAGATTGTGCAATACAGCAAATGCGCCGATGCCCCTTCCCTCCCCGGTGAAAACGCATTATTCTGGACCCGGCGTTCACATCATGGAATTGTGTGACGCGAGCAGATCCTGGTGCCAGACACCGCGCAAGCCAACAACGAGGAGGAGTCATGTTCCGCATCGCCTGTACTTCGCTCATCGCCACTTTGGTCGCCATACACGCGCCGCCGGCCGTCGCCGCCGCCTATCCGCAAAAACCGATCCGGTTCCTGATTCCATTCGCTCCGGGAGGCGGGACGGATGTGCTCGCCCGCGCGCTTTCGGACAAGCTCACGGAAGCGCTCGGCGCCAGCGTGATCATCGACAACCGGCCAGGCGCGGCGGGCACAATAGGCACGGCGCTCGTTGTGAAGGCGGCCCCCGACGGCTACACGCTCCTGCTCACCTCGGCGAGCTATACCTTCAGCCCGAGTCTCTACAAGGATCTGCCGTACGATACGCTCAGAGACCTCAAAAACATCACGATGTTCGCATCGACGCCGAACCTCCTGGTGGTGCATCCGTCATTACCCACAAAGAACCTCAAGGAACTGCTGGCGCTGGCCCGCAAACGCCCCGGCGAAATTCACTACTCCTCGGCCGGGCGCGGCAGCAATTTGCACCTCACCACCGAGTTGTTCCTTTACATGGCCAAGATCAAGGTGACGCAGGTGCCTTACAAGGGAGGCGGTCCCTCCCTGATTGCCGTCATGAGCGGCGAGGTCCAGATGAACTTTCCGGCAATAAACTCCGCGATGCCGTTCGTGAAAGCCGACAGGCTGCGCGCGCTCGCGGTGAGCACCAAGGCACGCGCGCCGTCGCTGCCGGATCTCCCGACGATCGACGAGTCCGGAGTGCCCGGATACGACAAGGCGGGTTGGTACGGGTTGTTCGCGCCGGCCGCGGTGCCGGAGCCCGTCATTTCCCACATCTACCAGGCCGTGGCCAAGGTCCTGAAAGACCCCGCGGTCATCAAGCGGCTCGCCGCCGAGGGTGCGATCGCCGTCGCCAATCCACCCGCCGAATTCGATGCGTTCGTGCGCGCCGAGATTGAGACGTGGGCAAAGCTCATCCGCGATATGAACCTGTAATCGGCAGCGGCGGACAGGCGGCTGTCGTCACCCGTCGTCCGCCGCCGTACCGGCTGGATCAGTTCATCGAGCCCGCCACAGCCCCTGGCGGCTATCTGGAGGGTCTGGCCGTGCGCTGATACAGCCGGTAGCGCTCGTCCTTGTCCCCCGGCCTCTGCCCTTCCCAGATCTTCTTCCACTCCTGTGGGAGTACGTTCTCGTCGAGGGGTTTGCCCTGCGCCAGCAGAAGGTCGCAGTTGCGCCGGCGCCCGGGCACTTCCTCCCGGTGGGTGACGATACCGGCGAAATAGTGCAGCATCGCGCGCTGCGCTTCGCCGAGGTCGCGGCTCGAAACGCAGTTGTATTTTTTCGGCAGGGCCTTTTGCATCTGCACGAATGCCGAGCGGTAGCTCTTGACGTTGTCGGCCCAGCCGACGAACAGCACCGCCAGCATTCCCCACATCACCGTGATGCCGGCGGCCCACGCCACCACCGGCCGCTCGGGACCTTTCTTGAGCTTGAATACCACTGCGCCCCAAAGAGCCGTGTAAAGGACGCCGATCAGGAACGGCAGCCACTTGAAGCCGAACTCGTAGCCGGGGCGTATCGTGTGCAGATGCTTGTGCAAGCGGGCCGGAACGCCCAGCTCCAGACCGCTCCAGTAGAACCAGAACACGATGACGAAAAACGTCCACGTCATCACGCTGAACCAGTACCAGGCATTGGTCGCGCCCCGCCGCAGCATGCCGGGCGCGGGCACTGCGAGCAGCGCGAGCGGGATGAGCATGGGCAGCGCGTAGAGCTCGCGGGCATCCGCGGAGGCCGATAGCAGCGCCAGCGTGACGGCGAAACCCGTGAGGGGCAGCACGATACGCGGCGCGCCCAGGCCGCCGGAGCGCGCGCGCCACAAGGTCCACAGCGCGAGCAGCCAGGCCGGAAAAGCGTACCACGGCAATGTCTTCAGGTAGTACGTGGCGTTCCTGGCCATGGCCCCGGCGCTGCCGAAGTACTCGTTCAGATTGGCGCCCCACAGCCAGCTATTGAACAACTCGGGAGAGCGGTAATAGAGCAGGGCCGGCCATATCGTGAGCCAGGGCACAGAGACCGCGGCGGCCAGCCCCAGCGCCCGGGCGTATTCTCGCGTGCGCCACGCGCGGCCCACTGCCGGCAGCGCCAGGGCAATCGCAAAGATGATCGCCGGAGCGATGACGCCGTTGGCGAGGAAGCCGATCCCGGCGCCGGTGCCCGTCCACCAGCCGCCTGCGGCCGCAAGGCGCAGCGCCAGCGCGCCGCCGTAGTAGGCCATCGCAAAACCGGCGAGCATGGCCACGTCCGTGATGAGCTGGTGCGAGCGCAAGACCAGGCCGAAACAGCCGAGCAGCAGCAGCACCGCGATCGCGCCCGAACGCTCGCCGTGCAACTCGCGCGCAGCCTTCGCCGTGAAATAGAAGGTGGCCGCCATCCACAGGCCCGTAACGACCCGCGCCGCGTCGTGCAGCGGCAGGACGACGGAGAAGATGAGGGCGCTGAGCGCCGCGGTGAGATGAAACAGCGGCGGTTTGTCGAGGAAAGGCTCCCCCGCCAGCGTCGGCACCAGCCACGACCCGCCTTTCAGCAGCTCGTACACCACGCCGAAGGTGTAAGCCTCGTCGGGCTTCCAGGGGTCGTGCCCGATCAATCCCGGCAGCAGCCACGCGGCGCAGAGCAGAACGACGAGTTGGTTGCGCTGGGACATTACGGGGGGAATCGTCACGGATGGGCAGGTACTTGTTTGAACAAGATTATCGCACCACTATTGGGCAAAAAGCGTGATCCGTGAATCGTGATCCGTGATCCGATCAAGATAAGAAGGGCGTGATCCGTGATCCGTGATCCGATCAAGATAAAGGGCGTGATCCGTGATCCGTGATCCGATCAAGGCTCCCAAGCGACGAGGCTTGTGTCGCTTTTTCGCATCGCGACAGAGCGTCTCCTCACGAATCACGGATCACGCTTCACCTGTCACGGATCACGCTCTACCGGCCACGGATCACGGTTCACGCCTCATCTGTCACGGCTCACGCCTTACCTCACTCCGGTCATGACCCGAAATGGGGCCCATCCATGGTGCGCTACGCACCAATGTTGTGCGCGCGTTTCGGTCGAGGCATCCTCGAATCATTCTATCGCGCGGGCAATCAGGATTATTTGCCCAACCGATTCAGCCAATTACCTGCGAGGTTCGTCAGCGATCAGTCAGGTGCGCGCGCTCTGGTATGCATCGTGCAATAGCTCCTCGTCAGCTCAATGAGGAGAGGGTGATGTCCGCGTTTGACGACCCGTTCGATCCGAAGGTCAAGCTTACGCCCGGCTGCAGTTGCGGCCGGCACGCCAACGAAGCCGAGCATGGCGCCGATCCCGCGCGCGCCATGGGAAACGCGGTGGACGATACCGAGACGCTGGCGAGTCGCGTTGTCGATCAGGCGGTGATGCGCGCCCTGTTTCCGCACGACTCGGCCCGTCGCGGATTTCTCAAGGCGGTCGGCGCCAACACTGCGCTCGCGGCAGTCGCGCAGTTCTTTCCGCTCGGCGCCGCGCGCGAAGCGTTCGCGCAGGGCAAGGGCCAGATTGAAAAACCGAACATCAAGGTCGGCTTTATCCCCATTACCTGCGCGACGCCGATCATCATGTCCCAGCCGATGGGCTTCTACGGACGCGCCGGCCTGAACGTGGACGTCGTGAAGACCGCGGGCTGGGCGGTGATCCGCGACAAGACGCTCAACAAGGAATACGACGCCGCGCACATGCTCTCGCCGATGCCG
>CAZQJF010000419.1:0-3905 GCA_964593735.1 uncultured Streptomycetaceae bacterium
CGATACGGCACGCTTCCTGGAACAGCTCCTGCTTGTCCCGGATTCGCACGATCGCAGCGTTGATCTCGCCCAGGACGATCCGGATGCGCGACAGCTTCTCGATCTTCTCCTGCCCGGCAATGTGCTCGAGGGCAAACGAGATGTCTCCCGCGAGTTCGGTCAGCAGCTTCATCTCTTCTTCGTCGAAGAACCCGGGCTCCGGGGCGTAGAGCACGAACACGCCGACCGCCTGCTGTCCCAGCAGCAGCGGGAATAGCACCGAGGAGCGATAGCCGCGCTCGAGCGCCGCCGCCCGCCACGGCCGCATCCGCCCATCGGTCGCGATGTCGTTGCAAACCACCGGCGCGCGACGCCCTACCGCCTCCACCGCCATGTCGAGGTTTCCGGTATTGTTCGGGCCAATCGTCAGGTTGAGCCGCTCCAGGTAGCCCTCCTCTCGGCCCATCCTGGCGACGGGTCTTATCGCCTGCGCGGCCTCGTCGAGCATCCCGATCCACGACATCGTGAATTTCCCGTGCTCCACCGCGATGCGGCAGGCTTCCTCGAACATCTGCTGCCGGCCGCGGATGCGCACGATCGCCGAGTTGATGCCCGAGAGTACCGCATGGATGCGGCTGAGCCGCGCGATTTTGAGTTCATGGCTTTTGCGTTCGGATATATCGCGGAACACGAGCGACACGCCGGTCATTTTCCCGCTCGCGTCATTGATGGGCGACTGGCTGACGGAGACGTCTATCCTCCGGCCGTCCTGGGTCAAGCGCACCGAGTCGAACGGCAGAATGGGTCGGCCTTGCTGGAGCAACTCCCTTTTTTGCGCGGCCTCCGCTTCGGCTTCCGGCGGGATGATGAATGAAATATCGCGCCCGATGACCTCCGCTGCCGTATAGCCAAACAGGCGTTCCGCGGCGGCATTCCAAAACGTTATCTTGCGGTCGAGGTCGCGACTGATGATGGCATCGTTCGAATTTTCCACAATTGCCGCAAGCCGACTCTGGTCTTCCTCGGCGCGCCTTCGCGCCACGCGCGCTTTCGCGTCCTGCAACGCACGCTCGACCGCAGCCGGCAGCCGCACCAGGTTGTTCTTCAGCACGTAATCGGTCGCGCCGTTTTTCAACGCACGAATTGCGTAGTCCTCCCCGATCGTGCCTGACACAAAGATGAACGGGACATCCGGAGACAGTTCGTGCGCGAGTGCAAGCGCGAACATGCCATCGAAATGCGGCATGGAGAAGTCCGAGATGATGAGTTCCGGCCGGAACTCGCGCAGCGCCTCGCGAAACGCCTCCTCGGTTTCGACGATCCGGTGCGCGACGCGCAGGCCGGCGCGCTTGAGCTCGCGCATCTCGAGCTCGGCGTCCGCCAGGACGTCCTCCACCATCAGGATCCGCAGTTCCTTATCCATGTGATCTCTCCGCGCCCCAGGTCATTCCTGCCGGCGCCACGAAGCGGTTTGAGTCACTCATGCCGGCGGCGGCCGGTTGACCACCAGCCAGTAGTACCCGGCCTGCCGCGCCAGCTCGATGAGCGCGGTGAAATCAACCGGCTTGACCACGTAACTGTTGACGCCCAGGTCGTAGGTCTGGGCGATGTCCCTTTCTTCCTGCGAGGAGGTCATCACCACCACCGGTATACGCCGGGTCTTTTCGCTGGACTTGATCGCCTTAAGCACCTCGATGCCGTCCACGCGGGGCATCTTCAGGTCGAGCAGCACGAGGCGCGGAATGGTGTCCTCGCGGCCCTCAAATTCGCCCTGCCGGAAGATGAAGTCCAGCGCCTCCTGGCCGTCCTTGACCCACAACAGCTTGTTGGCCAGCGCTCCGGCCTTTAATGCCCGAATGGTCAGTTCCGCGTCGAGGGCGTTATCCTCGACGAGGAGGATTTCAACTTGCTCATACAGTTCCATGAATTTCCTCCTTCGGCAAAGTAAAGTAGAAGGTGGCGCCTTCGTTCGGCTTGCTGTCGGCCCATACGCGGCCGCCGTGCCGCACCACGATGCGCTGCACCAGCGCCAGGCCCACGCCGGTGCCGGGAAACTCGCTGGAGTTGTGCAATCGCTGGAATACCCCGAACAGCTTCGACTGGTAGCGGGGATCAAACCCGGCGCCGTTGTCGCGGACGAAATAGATATGCTCCTTTTCATCGCTGACGGCGCTCACCTCCACGACCGCCTTGTCGCGCTTGGACGAGAACTTCAACGCGTTTGACAGCAGATTGGCCCAGACCTGCCCCAGCAGGACGCGGTCGCCCTTCGCGGGCGGCAAAGAACCCAGGCGCAGCTCGGCCTGCGGTCCTCCGTGCTGCCCGTTCAGCCCTTGATAAGTGGTCCGCGCCAGCGCCGTCATATCGAGTTCCACCCTATTCATGGCCTTGCGTCCCAGCTGCGAAAAGGCGAGCAGGTCGTCGATCAGCAGGCCCATGCGCTGGGCCTCGCCCTGGATCACGCCGAGTTTTCTGCGCGCCTCATCGTCAACTTGCCCGGCATGGTCCTCTATCAACAACTTTGAGAAGCCAACCACTGCCCGCAACGGCGCGCGAAGATCATGGGAAACCGAATAGCTGAAGGCTTCCAGCTCCTTGTTGGCCCCCTCAAGCTGCGCAGTCCGCTCCGCGACGCGCGCCTCCAGTTCGCTATTGAGCTTGCGGAGCGCCTCGTCCGCCTGGTGGCGGTCCGCCATTTCACGCTCCAGCGACTTGTTGGACCTTTCCAGGGCTTCCGCCCGGCGGCCGATTTCGGCCAGCATGTCATTGAAACCATCCACCAGCTCGCCGATTTCGTCCTGGGTGGTCTTCTCCGCGCGCAGCGAAAAGTCCCTCGTTTCGACGACCTTGCGGGCCACTTGGGCGATATCCAGAATCGGCTGGGTCAGCACCGTCTGCAGCCATCCGGATGTGAGCAGCGCGACGACCAGGCTCAGCGCCATCACTCCGCCCAATATGGCCAGATAATCCATGAGGCGCGCGAATACGCCGTGGTCGGCTTTCATGTGAACGGTTCCGAGGATCTCGTTGTTCTCCACGATCCGCTTGAATACGACCAGGTGCTCGCCCTCCATGCGCGACCCTTCCGATTCGGGAAGGCGCGGCACTTCCAGATCCTGGTCGCGCCGCGTATAGCTTGCGAACAGCTTGCCTTTGGCAGTGTAGATAGCGGCCAAGACGATTTTCGGCTTGGCCTTGAGGAGCGACAGATTTTCGTTGGCGGCTTTAGGGTCGTCGAACGCAAGCGCCGGCGCGCTTGCGCGGCCGAGGATCTCCGATTGCGTGATGAGATCGTTGAAGCCCGCCGTGCGGTAGGTGAGCAAGTCGTAGACCACCAGTGCGGTGCCGGTCACCAGGAGCGCTGCGAATGTAGCCGCCAGCACGACCAGCGTGAACTTGCGGCGTATGGAACGTGTTACGGCCGATAGCATTTCAGGGCGCTCCGCGCACCTGCTGGGCGACGGCGAGCAACCGCGAGCTCAGCTTGAGTCCATTCTTCTCGACCGAATCGAGTCCAACCTCGAACCGGACGCGCCGCTCGACCAGGATGAAATTGATCATGCTGCCCTGCGTCAATGCCCCGTCCGTTTCGGTCACGGTGAGAATCGCGCGCGGCTGCGCCGCCTGTGCCAGCTGGCTCAACCGCGCGTTTTCGGCCCTGCCGATGAACAGGATGTGAACGCCGGCCAGCGACTCTCCCGCCCTGACGCGTTTTACCGCCACCGTCCGGCCGCTGACCGTGCGGCCGGTCACCACCTGGCTCAACTCCGCGGCGAGTGGATCCGCGCCGAGCACCGCGATCGTGACCGGCGTGCCGGTTTGAGCGAACGCGTCCGGCGGCCATTCGACGTAGCCTGCGAACTGGTACAGGAACGCCGCCTTGACGCGGTGCTCGAGCGTCTCGGGCTCGTCGGCGGCCCGCGCCG
>CAZQJF010000420.1:0-3903 GCA_964593735.1 uncultured Streptomycetaceae bacterium
TCCCGATGGGGACCGCGTAAGCAGCGCAGCGGCGCGCTTACTTGATCGGAATCACGAAGTGAAGGCGGCTGAGAGCCCCCCGCGCGATGTGGATGGAAAACCGACCGCTCCGGCAAAAACGCCAAAAAAAACCCCGGCTTGCGCCAGGGCTTCTATCTACACACGCGCAGGGAGGGAGGGTTGCGCGTCTGTTGATGAGATGCATCATAATCTGTTGCGTCCGCGATTTCTATCGCGAAATCTTGATTCTGGTGTCAAGGTTCAACGGCTCGCGGTAGCGGCAACTCGGGAGGGCCGCTGTTCAACCTGAGCGGCGAGGTGCCGTGTTACAGTTTGCAGCACAATGTCCTATCTTGAAGATCCACGCGTCCTCTTCGCCGCTGAACGGACTTTGCTCGCATGGAACCGCACGAGCGCCGCAATCATGGGGTTCGGTTTCGTGGTGGAGCGCTTCGAACTGTTCCTTCGCGTGATGGCTGGTGAGCCAGTCGCGCTGGAACATCGCGGGTTTTCGTTCTGGATCGGGGTCACGCTGCTGGTCTGCGGATCAGCGGCCGCGATAGTTTCAGCGCTTCAATTCAAACACACGCTCCGCGGCCTCGGTCCGGAGGAAATACCCCGAGGATACGCGCTTTGGACCGGGCCGCTGCTCAACTACGTGCTTGCCGCCACGGGACTCGTCCTCGCGATCCATTTCGTATTTTCGAACGGTTGATCGCCCGCCACGACACTCCCCAGACTGGGCTGGCACCCCGCCGGGGTGGAACCACCTCCTGGAGGCGCCGTGTTCCCGGGTGAAGACGCGCCAAAAGCGCAATGCAAGAAGTGGCGTGGCCCCGAGTCCCGTTGACGGGCGGCGCGCCCCCCGCCTACAATCTTCGATTGTGACTCACAAGTGAGGCGTCCATGAATCAACTGACCGTGCGCGGCTTCGACCCGGCGCTCGCGCGCCGCATTCGCGAAGTGGCGAAGGCGCGCGGCCTGTCGCTCAATCAGGCGGTGGTGCTGCTGATCCGCCAGGGCGCCGGGCTGGCGCCCGCCGGACCTGCCCCGTGCGTCGGCGATTCGATGAAGGCGCTGATCGGCACCTGGTCGCGCGAGGAGGAAGAGGAATTCCGCCGCGCCGTGCGCCCGTTCGAAGAGGTCGATCCTGATTTCTGGAAATGAAGGTCCTGCTGGACACGAATGCCTATTCGGCGCTGAAGCGCGGCGTCGATGCCGTGATCGGGCGTGTGACCCGCGCCGAAACGGTGTTTCTTTCCACGGTCGTCGCGGGCGAATTGCTGTCCGGATTCCGCCAGGGCACGCGCCTGCGCAAGAACCTCGCCGAGCTCGATGCGTTCATCGACAACCCCCATGTCACGGTGGTACCGGTTTCCCTCGTCACCGCGGACCGTTTCGGACGCATTGCCGCGGCGCTCCGCGCCAAGGGGCGCCCGATTCCCACCAACGATATCTGGATCGCGGCGCACGCCATGGAGACCGGCGCCGACCTGCTGTCGTTCGATGCGCATTTCTCCGACGTCGACGGGCTGGCCTGGGTTGATCTTTCCTCGTAGCCTCTTCGAGGACGTGAGCAATGGGGACGCACACAGGTGCTCTTCGTAACGGTCGAAGGCGCCGAAGATCGCATCGTGGAGGTCGGCGAGTGTATGGCCGCCGTGCGCCTCGATCGTGCGCGAGATCCTGCGGTTCTTTCGGGCGAAGTCCTCGGTCACCTTGCTTATCTTCGCTGTGTCCGCCGGCGCTGCCCCGAACGCGGTATTGCCTTGCACGCAGATTCGTAATACCCTGCGACCATGAAGACTCTCACGGTAAAGCTTCCCGACCCTCTGGCATCATGGCTTTCCCGGCGCGCGCGCGAGCTCGGCCGGCCGCAGTCCGACCTGGTGCGCGAGGCGCTGCAACGCGCCAGTGAAGGCACGAACGGCGCGAGCTGCCACGACGCGTTCAAGGACGTCTGCGGCGTCATCGAAGGACCCAGAGATCTCTCCACCAACCCGAAGCACCTCGCGGGCTTCGGTGAATGACCCGGATTATCGTCGACACCGGGCCACTGGTGGCGTATCTCAACCGCCGCGACCGCTGGCATCGCTGGGTGGTGGATCAGATGGCGGCGCTCGTCCCGCCACTGGTCACCTGTGAGCCAGTGCTCACCGAGGCTTGCTTCCTGATTCGCCGGGCGGGCGGGAGGCCGGCTGATCTGCTGCGAAAGGTATCGCAGCGGAACCTGGAAATCGGGATCGATATCGAGGATGACGCGTCCGCCATCGAATCCCTGATGCAGCGCTATGCGGACACACCGATGTCCTTGGCCGATGCCTGCCTGGTGAGACTTTCCGAACGGCTCCCCGAGTGCCGGTTATTCACGCTGGATGCCGATTTCGAGCACTACCGCCGCAACGGCCGTCAGGTCATTCCACTGCTTCGGCCGGCCTGAAGAAGCTTTTTCAAATACCAGCCGCTATCGCGCGTGGTTTTTCGAGCACTACCGCCGCAGCGGCCGTCGGTCATCTCGCTACTTCGCCCCTCCTCGACCAGCGCGTCCTTTCGGGCGGAGCGCTGTAGCTTTAGCATCGCGAACCCCGTATTGGGTGCGAATGGGTGTATATATGGCGGCATCCCCATAAATGGGTGTAAATGGGTGTATTATTGGGTGCCATGATCCGATCCGGCACCATCCAGATCACGCCGGAGTTCCTGGCGCTGATTGCCAGGATCGACGAATTCAAGGGTGCCTGGCGCGCTCTGGGCACGCTCGCGCCCGACCGGCTGTCGGCGCTGCGCCGGGTGGCAACGATAGAGAGCATCGGTTCGTCCACCCGGATCGAAGGCGGCAGGCTCTCCGACCGGGACGTGGAGCGGCTGTTATCCAACCTGCAGTTCAAGAGCTTCACCACGCGCGACGAGCAGGAAGTCGCCGGCTACGCCGAGGTCATGGCACTGGTGTTCTCTTCGTGGCAGGACATTCCGCTCACCGAGAATCACATCAGGCAGTTGCACCGCGACCTGCTCGCCCACAGCGAGAAGGATGCCTGGCATCGCGGCAACTACAAGACCTCTTCCAACAGCGTGCTGGCCTTCGACGAGGGCGGCGCCGAAATCGGCGTTGTTTTCCAGACAGCCAGTCCCTTCGACACACCGCGCCTGATGACGGAACTGGTGACGTGGTTTCGGGACGAAAGCACGGCCGGCCGGCTGCACCCCCTGTTGCTGATCGGCCTGTGGGTGGTGGTGTTCCTGGAGATCCACCCGTTTCAGGACGGCAACGGCCGGCTCTCCCGGGTACTGACCACCTTGCTGCTGCTGCAGGCGAGCTACGCCTATGTGCCGTACAGCTCGCTGGAAAGCGTGATCGAGCACAACAAGGAGGCCTACTACCTCGCTCTGCGGCAGACCCAGAGTACGATCCGCTCCGAGGGCCCCGACTGGCAGCCGTGGCTCGGGTTTTTCCTTCGCTCGCTGGCGGAACAGGTGGATCGTCTGGGCAGAAAAATCGAGCGCGAAAAACTGGTGATGGCCGCGTTGCCGGAATTGTCGCTGCGGATCGTCGAGTTTGCCCGTGAACATGGACGCATCACGATGGGGGATGCGATCAAGCTTACCGGCAGCAACCGCAACACGCTCAAGCAGCATTTCCGGGCGCTGGTCGAGCGCGGCCATCTGGCCCGCCGCGGCAGCGGGCGGGGCGCGTGGTATGAACTCCGCTGACGTCTCCGCTTCACTTACGGCGTCCCGCGGTACGGCGCTTAGCTTGTCCACCATGACGGCCGGTGCGGGTCTACTACCACGTGCCTGTGCCCACCCAAAATAAAAAGGGGCACAGGTTGGCGTCCCCGGAAGGATGAAGGCGGGCACTGGGTGGAGATTCTTCCGTTGCCTGCCCCTCGCTCGAGTTGGACG
>CAZQJF010000421.1:0-2167 GCA_964593735.1 uncultured Streptomycetaceae bacterium
GAGATCGCCGGCGAGTACCTGAAGAAGGGCAGCCAGGTTTACGTCGAGGGGTCGCTGCGCACGCGCAAGTGGAAGGACAAGGAAGGGCAGGAGCGCTACACCACGGAGATCGTCGCGGACGAGATGAAGATGCTGGGCCGCCGGGAAGGCGGTGGCGCCGAGCCGATGGTGCGCGAGCCGGTCACGGCCGGCGCCGGTGCGTCATCCGGCGGCGGGAAGCCCGCGCCCAAGAAGGGCGGAGGCGGGTTCGATCAGATGGACGACGACATTCCATTCTGACCGCAGTCAGAATGGAATGAAGGATGAGGGATGAAGGATGAGGGATGACCCCCCGCGGTGCGGGAAGCTAGCTCATCTTCAAGGGCGGCTGCCCGGCCCTTGAACCTTCCACCTTTCACCTTCCACGTTCCACGTTCCACGTTCCACGTTCCACGTTCCACGTTCCACGTTCATCCTTCATCCTTCATCCTTCGCGCGCAGCGAGCACGCTGCGCGTGTGCCGGGCGATCACGAGTTCTTCGTTCGTCGGGATTACGCATACGGTGACGCGGCTATCCGGCGCGCTGATTACCGATCGATGCTGCTCGTTCGCCGCGGTATCGAGAGTAATCCCGACCCAGCGTGACCGTTCGCAGACCATCGCGCGCACGGGAGCCGCGCGCTCCCCGATCCCTGCGGTGAAGACCAGCGCATCCAGCCCGCCCAGCGCCGCGGCGAGCGAGCCCAGCTCGCGTTGCATGCGGTACGCGAAAAGCTCGACCGCTTCGCGCGCTCGCGGATCGCGGCTCGCCAGCAGCTCGCGCATGTCGCTGCTCACTCCCGACACGCCGAGCAGACCCGATCGCCGGTAGAGCAGGTCTTCCACCGCGTCGGGCGCCATGCCCTTTTCCCGCATCAGGTATAACAACACGCCGGGATCGATCGCCCCGCAGCGGGTGCCCATGACCAGGCCGTCGAGGGCGGTGAAGCCCATGGTGGTCGCGACGCTCTTGCGTTCGTGCATCGCGCACAGGCTCGCGCCGTTGCCCAGATGCGCGACGATGACGCGGCCGTCGGCGCGGCTGCCGAGATGCTCCGCCAGCACGCCGGCGATGAATTCGTAGGACAGGCCGTGAAAACCGTAGCGCCGCACGCCGCCCGCGGTGATCTCGCGGGGAAGCGCGAACTGCTGCGCGAGGGCCGGCTGCGTACGGTGAAAAGCCGTGTCGAAGCAGGCTACCTGCGGCAAATCGGGTTTGAGTTGCATCAACACGCGTACGGCGGCGAGGTTGTGCGGCTGGTGCAGCGGCGCCATCGGCACGAGCGTTTCCAGTTCGGCCAGCGCGCTCGCGTCGAGCAGCGCGGGTTCCGCATAGCGGCTGCCACCGTGAACCACGCGGTGGCCGGCGCCGATCAACCGGTCGCCGTGTCCCCGCTCGGCGAGCCAGTCGAACAACCGTGCCAGCGCCGTTTCGTGCGTCAGCGGGGCTGCGCCGGCCGCAGGCAACTCCGCCGGCAGGGGCCTTCCATCGGTGTCTTCCGCGCTGAATCCCGGGGCAACGCCGATCCCGGAGATGATCCCGCGCAGCACGCGCGCAGGCTCCCGCTCCGCCGTGTACAGCGCGAACCGCACGCTCGACGAGCCCGCATTCAGGACCAGAATCTCATCGCTCATGGCTGAGATTGTGCCGTTTTGCGCAATTCCGTGCCATGCGACAGCGGCTCCAGTGGGGCGTGGATCTTGCAATTGGCCATTCTGTCCCCACGTGCCGTAGGAGTGGCTAACCTTCTAAGGTATAATGCTTTTTCGGTTTGGAGGCAGCATGCCCATCTATGAATACCGTTGCAGCGCTTGTGGATTCCAGAAGGAATTCCTGCAGCGTCTGAGTGATGCGCCGCAAACAGACTGCCCGAAATGCGGCAAGGCGACGCTCAACAAACTCGTCAGTGCCGCGGGATTTCAGTTGAAGGGCACCGGCTGGTATGCGACCGATTTCAAGAATAGCGGCGCCAAGCCGGTAGCAAAGGAGAAGGCTGACGGTCCGGGCCGGGAAACGTCCGCCAACGAATCGTCTGCCAAGGATTCGTCGAAGGAATCATCAGCCAAGGATTCGTCTGCCAGGGAATCGTCGGCCAGGGAATCATCGACCAAGGAATCATCGACCAAGGAATCATCGACCAAGGAATC
>CAZQJF010000421.1:2267-3896 GCA_964593735.1 uncultured Streptomycetaceae bacterium
ACATGATGAAGAAAAGCTCCATCAAACGCTATTTCATTGCCGGACTCCTGATCTGGGTGCCGCTGGTGATCACGTTGTGGGTGCTCGACCTGCTGGTGAGCGCCATGGACCAGTCGCTGCTGCTGCTCCCGCTGCAGTTTCACACCCAGTCGTGGCTGGGTGTGCACATCCCCGGGCTGGGCGTGCTGCTCACCCTGCTCGTCGTTTTCGTTTCGGGCATGCTCGCCGCGAACATTATCGGCCAGCGGCTGGTGCGTTTCGGGGAGCGGGTGCTCGCGCGCATTCCCGTCTTCAATTCGATTTATCACAGCGTCAAGCAGGTAAGCGATACGGTGTTTTCGCCGAGCGGCCAGGCGTTTCGCAAGGCGGTCCTCGTGCAGTACCCGCGCCAGGGATCGTGGACGATAGCGTTTCTCACGGGCAGACCGGGCGGCGACGTCGCCAACCACCTGCATGGAGATTACGTCAGCGTCTACGTTCCCACTACGCCCAACCCGACCTCGGGGTTCTTCCTGATGCTGGCACGATCGGACGTGATAGAGCTCGACATGACGGTGGACGACGCGCTCAAGTACGTTATTTCCATGGGTGTCGCCGTTCCCGCGAAGCCGCTCCGCGTCAGCAATATCGCTCCCGCACCGGCGCCGCCACAGCAAAAAGCCGCCAACGAGTAAGCAAGGGCGTGACTGGTGACCGGCGACCCGTGACCGGTATCCTGTTGTTCATCACCCATTCATCACCGACCCCACATGCGCAGCGAATATTGCGGGCTCGTCAACCGCGAACATCTGGATAAAACGCTCACGCTGTGCGGGTGGGTGCACCGGCGCCGGGACCACGGCGGCGTAATCTTCATCGATCTGAGGGACCGCGAAGGCCTCATCCAGATCGTGTGCGACCCGGACACTCCCGCGACCTTCCAGACGGCGGACCGGCTGCGCAACGAATTCGTGATCGAGGTGACGGGCAGGGTCCGCGCCCGTCCCGCCGGAACGGTCAATCCCGATCTGCCGAGCGGGGAAGTGGAGGTGCTCGCGCAATCCATCGCCATACTCAATCCTTCGCTCACGCCCGCGTTCCAGATCGACGAAGAAAACCTGAGCGAGAACGTGCGGCTCGAGCATCGAGTGCTCGATCTGCGCCGTCCGTTCATGCACAGAAACATGCGCCTGCGCTACCGCACCGCCATGTCCGTGCGCAACTTCCTCGACCGGCTCGGATTCATCGACATCGAAACGCCGATGCTCACTCGTTCCACCCCCGAAGGCGCGCGCGACTACCTCGTGCCTTCGCGGGTGCACGCCGGCCAGTTCTTCGCGCTGCCGCAGTCCCCCCAGCTCTTCAAGCAGATGCTGATGGTCGCGGGCTACGATCGCTACTACCAGATCGTGAAATGTTTCCGCGACGAGGACCTGCGCTCCGATCGCCAGCCCGAGTTCACCCAGATCGACATCGAAACCTCGTTCCTGGATCAGGGCGAGATCACGCGCATCATGGAAGCGCTCGTCCGGCATGTGTTCAAGGAAGTGCTGGACGTTGCCTTGCCCGAGCCATTTCCGCGGCTTACCTACGACGACGTGCTGGCGCGTTACGGGACGGACAAGCCGGACCTGCGCGTGCCGCTGGAGC
>CAZQJF010000422.1:0-3894 GCA_964593735.1 uncultured Streptomycetaceae bacterium
CTGAAACCGGCGATGCGGACTGAACTTGACGCGCTCAACGGCGCGAGCGCCGGGCGCTGCGCGTGAGCCTGCGAAGGTCGAGCTTCGCGGCGGCACGCGTGTCAGCGTGCAGCACGCGCTTCATGTAGGAGAGCGCCCCCGGTTGTGCCGGCGCTCGATGGAGGCGGTGCAATCCGCCGGTACGTAGACCTCGAAACCCCGCACGTACCCATCGATGGCGGTCATGACCCGGTCGGCTGGCAGGGACGCGACCCTGCTGCTATGCTTATTACCGGCGCAACCTGTGCGCCGCTTCCGGCGGTTGGTCCGAGTATCGACCAGGACAACCGGCTTCGGTTCAGGGGAAAACCATGCGCACGCTGCCGGAACCCTTGCAGAGCGACGTCGGCATGGTCGCTTCCCCCGTCACGGTGCCCCTGTGTGTAGATCTCGACGGGACGCTGGTGCGTACCGACATGATCCTTGAAACCGCCGTCGAGCGGCTGCGAACTGCCCCGTTCGAAGTTTTCCTGTGGCCCATCTGGCTGCTCCGGGGACGAGTCGAGTTCAAGGCGCGGCTTGCCAGGGGCAGCACCTTCGATCCTGCCCTCCTGCCCTATGACCCACGGGTCCTCGCATATCTGCGGGCGGAGCGCCAGCGGGGACGACGATTGCTGCTCGTAACGGCCAGTCATCGCCAGGTTGCTGATCGCATCGCGGCCCACCTCGGGTTGTTTGACGAAGTCATCGCGACCGAGAATGGGCGCAATCTCAAAGGGAAAACCAAGGCTGCCGTCCTGTTGAGCCGATTCGGGGAACGTGGCTTCAGCTACATGGGAAACGACAGGAGCGATCTTCCCGTGTGGCAGGTTGCCCGGTCGATAGGGACCGTGAACACGGCGCAGGCCGTCCTTTCCTCGCTGCCCGGGCACACCCGGATAGAAGCGAGCTTCCCGCGCGAAAAGGGCGTCCTGGTAAATGTTGTGCGTTCTCTGCGGCTGTACCAATGGATCAAGAACACACTTGTCTTCGTTCCTGCCCTCGCGGCACACGTTCTCGATCGACCTGACGTGCTTCCGGCGGTTGGCGCGCTGTTCCTCGCCTTCGGGTTTGTCGCGTCCGGATCGTACATCTTGAATGATCTCCTCGATCTGGAGAACGACCGGCGCCATCCGCGCAAACGGCTGCGTCCATTCGCCAGCGGCGCGATTCCTCTTACGGCCGGCCTGGCCGGGCCGATCCTCATGGCGACGGGCGTTCTGGTCGCGGCAGCGGTGTCAGCGCTGGCGGCCTGGATCGTAATCGGATACCTGATTCTTGCAACAAGCTATTCGATGTTTCTGAAGCGCTGGCCGCTGGTCGACGTGTTCACGCTGGCGGTGCTTTATTCGCTGCGGATCCTGGCCGGCGGCGTTGCGGCCGGGGTGGCCGTCTCGAATTGGCTTCTGACCTTCTCGAGCTTCCTGTTTCTGGCGCTCGGATTGATGAAGCGCTCGGCGGAACTGCAGGGTTGGCCTGCCGGGCACCGGGGAGGGTCCGCCCGCGGTTACGGCGCCGAGGATGTGCAGATGCTCAAGATCATGGGCGTGGCCAGCAGCTGCACGGCCGCGATCGTCCTGGCTCTCTACGTCGACACGGGAGTAGCGCACGCACAGTACCGCCTTCCTTCGATGCTTTGGGGCCTGGTGCCGCTCTGTCTTTTCTGGCAATGGCGGTTGTGGCTTGCGACCAACCGGGGATACATGCACGACGATCCGATCGTATTCGCAGCTCGCGACTGGGTATCGTGGGCGGTGGCTTTTTCCGCGCTGGGCCTGGTTGCCGTTGCGACGGTTGGATTGGAGTGGATAACGAAATGAGTGATACGGGCTCCTGGACCAAGCCCCGGGTAAAGGAGATATCACGGCACGCCCGGAAACTCTACCGGCACGCGCACAATCCGCTGGCCTGGATGCAGGTCTTGCGGCCATACATCTGCCCCTTCGACGAGCTCATCCCGCTGGTGCCATCCGGCGCGCGCATTCTCGACGTTGGCTGCGGCGCCGGGCTCTTTCTCGGGTTGCTGGCCGACTTCAAGAAAATCAGCGCCGGGTACGGCGTCGATTCCAGCGCAACGGCCGTCGATCTCGCCCGGAAGATACACGGAGAACTGGGACCGGGCATACCCGTCCACATCGAATGCTGCGATGAATCCAGTAAATGGCCGGGAGGCCGGTTTGAAGTAGTGTCTCTCATCGATGTCCTGCATCACGTGCCCCGTTCCGATCGGGCGGCAGTCGTGCAAGCCGCTGCGGCTCGAATCCTGCCGGGCGGGATTCTCCTCTACAAGGACATGGTCACGCGGCCGCGCTGGCGGGCATGGTGCAATCAATTGCACGATCTCCTGCTGGCGCGACAATGGATCCATCACGTTCCCGCGGAAGAGATTGACTTGTTGGCCTCGCAGGCGGGCCTGGATCTGGCTCTCACCGGCGCGTGCAACCGGCTGTGGTACGGGCATGAGTGGCGGATCTATCGCAGGAGTACTGCGGATACAGCCCTTCAGGCGCACGGCTGATCCCTGGTGTCGGCAATGAACGTCGATGCCGGCTTTCCACGCAACGCCGACCGTCCCCCTTCGGCGGTAGAAGCAGGCCGGGTCGACGGGCTTGCGGAGGCCGCCCATGCAATCGCGCAAACGATTGTGTTCGGCGTCGGCTTCACGTACCTGATTTCGACCGCGAGCCTCGCCGTCTTCGACGCGCTCCCGGGAGCGATCTACCCGATCGCGATCGCTCTGGCCGTCATGGCGAGCCTTGGTGGTGCCCGGCGCGGTCAACCGCAGGAGCGATCCTGGCAGCTCGTGGGAACGAGTCTGGCAGTGTTGCTGTTATTTGTTTGTCCGCTCCTGGTTGCCCGATGGTTCGACGGTTCGTTCGACGGATTGTGGTATCACCAGCACGCCATCCTGCAGCTGGCCGAGGGCTGGAACCCGCTGCGGGGAGAAGCGCCGGTCCCTTTGGGCGCGCTCTGGCTGACCCACTACCCCAAGGCCGGCTGGATCATGGGGGCCGTGCTGATGAAGTGGTTTGGCACGATCGAGGCTGCAAAGTCGATCAACCTGCTTGCCGCCATCGCCGCCGGCTGCCTGATGACCTCGCTCCTGCTCTCGCGCAAAGTGGGTTGCACCACCTTCATCGCCGTGGCTGCGGGGATCGGCGTCGCAGCCAATCCCGTGGTTCTCTCGCAACTGTTCTCGTCGTACACGGACGGATTCCTGGCCTCACTCCTCTTGCTGGCGGTGCTCGCAAGCATCCGGCAAACGCTCGAGCCGGGCTTCAAGACCATGCTCCTGCTTGTCATGTCGATCGTCCTTTGCGCCAACACGAAATTCACGGCGGTGGTGTATCTGAGCCTGGGGGTGGTTGTCGTTTTCGGGCTTGGTCTGGTCTTTCACCGCCATACCGCGATGCGCCGGGTTGTCATCTGCTGGGTTGCCGGGCTGGTCCTGGGCACCTGCGTGCTGGGCGCAGACCCGTATCTCGGGAACACCTTCCGCCACGGACATCCCTTTTACCCATTGTTCGGTGAAAATCCGGTCGACCTCATGCGCGGCAACAAACCCAGGGCTTTCTTCGGAATCGGCTGGGGCGAGCGACTCGTGCGTTCCGTGTTCGCCGCTCCGACGAATACGCTCGGAGAATGGCCCGCCATGAGGCCGCCCGTGATCGTGACGATGGAAGACGTCTACCAGCTGGGCAATTACGACCTCAGAATCGGCGGCTTCGGGCCCTTGTTCGGCGGCGCGTTGCTGTTGTCGATCGTCCTCCTTTACTGGATGCCCAGGTCGGCGCGGCCCGCAGCGGCCGCCCTCTGGGCCAGCCTCGTTTTTGTGACAGCCACGGTAGGCGTGAATCCCGAGGCCTGGTGGGCACG
>CAZQJF010000423.1:0-3886 GCA_964593735.1 uncultured Streptomycetaceae bacterium
GCCGGCCGGTGTCGGTGTCGGTGTCGGCGTGCCACCCGGCGCCACCGGTTGCAGTTGCACGCCCGCGAGCAGGCGCGCCGCCTGGAGCAGGTTGTCATCCATGCGCTGGGTGGTGATGTCAGCCATGGATTCCGGTTCCGGTTCGGGCATGCTGTGCCGGATGCTGGCCTCTATGCCCTTGAGGAAGGCTTCCGAGAATTCGCGCGCGCTCGAGAAGCGGTCGATCTTCTGCTTGGCGAGCGCCTTCTGCACGGCCCAGTCGAGCTGCGCGGAAACCTGGGGGTTGGTCTCCGAGGGATTCAGCGGCCGCTCGTTCAACACCGCGCGCAATATCTCCGCGTTGTTGCCGAGGAACGGGCGTTTGCCGACCAGCAGCTCGTAGGCGATGATGCCCACCGAATAGATGTCGCTGCACGCGTCGACGTCGATGCCGAGGAACTGCTCCGGCGCCATGTAGCCCGGCGAGCCCATGATCTCGCCCACCTGGGTGAGCGTGGACGACTCGATGCGGGCGATGCCGAAATCGCTGATCTTCAGGCGGCCGTCGTCGTTGACCAGTATGTTCGAAGGTTTGATGTCGCGGTGCACGACCCCCTGCGCGTGGGCGTAGCCCATGCCGTCCAGGAGCTGCCGGACGATCTCCCCGATCTCTTTCAGCGAAAACTGGGCCTGTTCCTGCATGTGCTGGAACAGCGACTGGCCGTTCACCCGCTCCATCACGATATAGGCGATCTCGGTGTCCTCGCCGTAGTCGTAGATGGCGGCGATGCGCGGATGCGTAAGGCGGCCCACCGCTTGCGCTTCGTGACGGAACCGGGTGAGCGCGTATTGCAGATCGACCGGGTCCAGCATGTTCTTGTTGATGGTCTTGATCGCGACCGGCCGCTGGATCGCTGCGTCGAACGCCCGGTAGACGGTGCCCATCCCGCCCTGGCCGAGTACGCCGTCGACCCGGTACTTGCCGATCTTGTCGGGTAAGGTCATCCGGCGGCCGCTGTGCTCGTGGCGAGAGTCATGGGGCCCGCTAAACGGCGGCATCCTCGACCGCCGGCGGAGTCAACGGCAGGACGAGCTTGAATTTGGTGCCCATGCCGACCGCCGAGTCCACGGTGATCCTGCCGCCGTGTTCCTTCACGATCTTGTAGACGATGGACAGGCCGAGCCCCGTGCCCTTGCCGACGTCCTTGGTCGTGAAGAACGGGTCGAAGATCTTGGGCAGCACGTCCGGGGGTATGCCGTTACCGTTGTCCTCGATTTCCACCGCGACGTGGGCGTCGCCCTCCCGGTGCGTGGTGAGAGTTATCGTCCCCTGCTCCGACTCGATGGCCTGCGCGGCGTTGGTGAGGAGGTTGAGCAGTACCTGGTTGATCTGGGAGGCCGAGCAGGTGATCGGCGGGATGTCCTCGTAGTGCCTTTGTATCGTATGGCGCTTCAACTCGTGCTTGGCGAGCAACATCGTGCTCTCGAGCCCTTCGTTCAGGTTGTAGCTGGAAACCTTGCTGCGGTCGAGGCGCGAGAAGTTCTTCAGATTGACGACGATCTCGGAGATCTGCTCGATGCCGTAGAGTCCGTCCTTCAACAGCGCCTGCAGCTCGGTCACCACCTCGTGCTCCTGGAGCTCCGCGATGCGCGACTGCACCATGGCGAACTGCTGGGCGAGCGCGTTGGGATCGGCGCCGCCGCTCTTCAACAGAGCCATGAGCTTCTCCGCCTCGTCGATCACCTGCGTGAGCTCGGGGAGCTTCCCCTTTACCGTGCCGAGGCTGTTCTTGACGTAGGCGAGCGGCGTATTGATCTCGTGGGCGACGCCGGCGACCATCTGCCCGAGCGAGGACATTTTCTCGGTCTGGATCAACTGCACCTCGGATTCCTTCAGCTGGTGCAGGGCCTCGGACAGCTCCTGGGTGCGCACCACGACGCGGCGCTCCAGATCCTCGTTGGCAAGATCGAGCCGCCGGTAACTCGTCATCAGCCGGGAGACGAGGTATCCGATGAGAACCAGCAGCGCGCCCGAAAACGCGATGAGGTAGATGCGATAGAACTCCCGGTCGGTGAGCAGCGCCTCGACCTCGCGCGAAAAGCCGTTGGTCAGGCTGTCCACGCGCGGGCCGGAAGTGAGGAAAGAAAGCTTGAGGAACAGCTCCTCCTCGACCGGTTTTGCGCCGAGCAGCTGCTGGACGTTGCCGTCGAGCCGGGCCAGCCCCTCGAGAACGGGGAGGGGAAGCTGCGCGCCCGACTCCTTCAGATCCGAGGTGAACATTTCGATGTTCTTGCGCTGCGCTTCCTCGCCGCCGAAATAGTACTTCTGCGAGTCGGCGATCAAATGCGCCACCGCGGCCTCCACCGCGACCAGCCGCTCCCGGTCGCGGATATCCGGCCAGGAGGCGCGCACCAGGCCGGCAATTTCGGCGTCGGCGGCGAGTATCTGCGACAAAGCCTGCTTGGTGGCGGCGTTGGCCTTGCGGAACTTGTCCACCAGCTCGGCCTTCTGCGTGAACGCGTTGCTGAGTTCGTTCAAACTGCGCTTGAGCACCGGGCTGTCTATCTCCTGGCTCGCGGTAGTGAGCTGCTGCCGGATCCGGGCGATCTGGCCGCTGTAATCCACGGCGGGAGCGGGCGTGGTCGTGAACTCGGTCCGTGTGCGCAGGATGTCCACGTCCCAGCGCGCATCGATCGCTTTGAGTTCGCGCAGCAGCGTGAGCACCTCGTTCTGGCGCTTGAAATCCGTGCCCTGTGTCTTGAAATAGAGATAGCCGAGGATCGCGGCGAGCACTATGGCCGCGGCGGCGATCAGCACGCTGGCGGAGCTGCGCGAGCCCAGGAGGCGCGCCCGAAGGGCCGGCGCCGCGGTTATTCCTGCGCTGGGTGCGGTCTGCTCACTCACCGAGGTACGCCTGTCTCACCTTCGGATTCTCCAGCAAACGCGCCGCCGTGTCGGCGAGCGCTATTACGCCGCTTTCCATCACGTAGCCGCGGTGGCAGGTCTCCAGCGCGAGCTTGGCATTCTGTTCCACCAGCAGCAATGTCACTCCCTCTTGCGCGACCGCGCGTATGGTCTCGAATATCTTCTGCACCATGATCGGCGCCAATCCCATGCTGGGCTCGTCGAGCAGCAGCAGCTTGGGCCGGCTCATCAACGCGCGTCCGATCGCGAGCATCTGTTGCTCGCCTCCCGAAAGCGTGCCGGCCCGTTGACCGCGCCGCTCCGCGAGACGCGGAAACACCGCATAAATGCGGTCGAAATCAGCGGCAACCTGCGTCTTGTCGGAGCGGCTGTAGGCGCCCATGGCGAGGTTCTCCTCGACCGTCAGCAGCCCGAATATTCCCCGCCCTTCCGGTACCAGCGCAAGTCCCTCACGTACCAGCGCAAATGCGGGACGCGCCGTGATCTCACCGCCATTATAGTAGATGCGGCCCGCCACCGGCCGGATGAGCCCCGCCAGGGCCTTCAATGTGGTGGTCTTGCCCGCACCGTTCGCCCCGATCAGCGTGACGAGCTCTCCCTGCTTTACGTCGAGATCTATGCCCTTGACGGCGTTGATGCCGCCGTAGGATACCGTGAGCCCTCTCACCTCAAGCAACGGCGCCACCCAGATAGGCCTCTATCACGGCGGGGTCGCGCTGCACCGCGGCGGGCGCGCCTTCGGCGATTTTCCTCCCGTAATCGAGCACCGCCACCCGGTCGCACAGCCCCATGACGAGCCTGACGTCGTGCTCGATCAGGAGCAGCGTCATGCCGTCGGCACGTATCCTTTCCAGCAGCCGCTTCAACTCCACCGTCTCCGTCGTGTTCATGCCGGCGGCGGGCTCGTCCAGGGCGAGCAGCCGGGGCCCGGTCGCGAGCGCGCGGGCGACTTCGAGCCGCCGCTGATCGCCGTACGGCAGC
>CAZQJF010000424.1:0-3883 GCA_964593735.1 uncultured Streptomycetaceae bacterium
CACCTCGCCGCCGACGGTGTCGAACACCGCGTCGCAGCCGGACACGGCTGTGGTGAAGTCCTGTGAGTTGTAGTCGATGACCTCGTCGGCGCCGAGACTGCGCAGGTAGTCGTGATTCGCCTTGCTCGCAGTCGTGATCACGCGGGCGCCCAGATGCTTCGCAAGCTGAATCGCGAAGCTGGCGACGCCGCCCGCACCGCCCTGGACCAGTATCGTTTCTCCGGACTTCAATTGGAGCGTGTCCTCGACCGAGCAGAGCGCGGTCAAGCCGATCAGCGCCACCGCGGCACTCTCGACGTGCGTGAGCTTCTCCGGCTTTTTCCCGACGATCGCCGCCTTGATCGCGATCTTCTCCGCGTAAGCCGCTTCCTGCCCGGCATCGCAGACAGCGAAGACCGCATCTCCGACCTTGAAATCCCGCACCCCGTCGCCCAGCGCCGCGACGACGCCCGAGAAATCCCGCCCCGGGATGTACGGAAATTCGGTGATCGGCGCGTAGTGCCCGGCGCGCACCTTCCAGTCGGCGCCGTTGACGCTGGCCGCGTGCACGTCGACGAGCACCTGGCCGGGCCCCGCAACCGGATCCGCCACCTCGCCATACTGCATCACCTCCGGCCCGCCGTTCTTCATGAAGTAGGCTGCTTTCATCGTCCCTCCTGAACCTCGTTCGTGGGCGGCCATGCTAGCACATGGTAAAGTGGTCCCCGCGCCGACCAAGAAATAGTTCCTTCTTCTAAACACCTTCATCCTTCATCCTTCCGCCTTTCGCATTTCGCCTTCCGCCTGCTCATGCCAACGAGGATTTATTTCAGCCACGAGCTGGACGACCCGCGAGCCGATGTGGTCCGCACCCATTGGCTGGCGAAACCCGGCCGGGAGGAAGCGGGATTCTTCGATGCGCTGACGTGGGGGGACGCCACCATGTCGGGTCCGGCCACGATCAGGCGCCTGCTCGCCAGCGCCCTGGACAATACGTCGGTCACGTGCGTGCTGATCGGGCCGCAGAGCGCCGGAAGGCGCTGGATGCGTTACGAGATAGTCGAAAGCATGCAGCGGAGAAATCTGCTCATCGGCGTGCGCATCAACGGCATTCCGGACAGGTCGCAGCGGACGAGTGGACCGGGACCCAACCCGTTCGAGCAGCTTACCGTCGCCGTCTCGGATGACGGCTCGTCCATCAAGGTGCTGCAATACGCGCATGGCGCCTGGCTTCCGTATGAGGACAAACCCGGCTGGCCGCTGGCGAACCCGGTGCCCCTTCAACGGCGGGGAAAGCGCATTCAACTCTCGTCCTTGTACCGGGTGTACGACTGGGTCGCCGACAACGGGCAGGAGAATTTCGAAAAATGGATCGGGATGGGCGCTTAGGGACCCTCTGAACAAGTCATCCCGGAGAAAGCCGGGATCCAGTAACACATTGATTGCTCTGGAGCCCGGCGTACGGGGTGACGAATTCTTACGTTTTTCAGACCTCCCTTAGCAGTCGGTTGAAATTCTCCGTTCGCGCTGAGCGTAGCGCCGCAGGCGCGGAGTCGAAGCGTGCCAACTACCTGTTTGTAAGCCGTTCATATTTCGACTCCGCTTCGCTACGCTCAATACGAACGGTTCTTTGGGCGATTTTCAACAAACTGTTAGGGGACAGACCAGGGACAGACCACTAAGCGATCGGAGACCGGTCGAACCTCGCCCTGATCCTGGGCTGCTTAGCGGTCTGTCCCCCTGTTCTTCATCCCCGTCCCGCGCCGCCACCGCCGAAGCGGCCGCCGAGACCGATCTTCACTGCGGCGAACAACCCGAACCTTGCGGCCAGCGACAATGCGCCCGCGATCGATCCTCCGCCCGCCACGGCAAGTGCCAGTTGCGTTTGGAGATCGTCACCCACTACGGCCAGCACCAGCGCCAGCAGCCCGAAGGGTAACGCCACCAACAGCGCAAGCCCGAAGCACCAGCGCGACCAGCGGGCTCGTCCACGGCTCTCGAGATACAGCCCGAGCGCGGCGAGCGCGGTGACTACGCCGGCGGCGGAAAACGCGATGGCCGCGGCGTCGGGCACGAACGCACCCAAGGCGGCCCAGGCGATGGTCAGGATAAACACGAAAAGCATGGCGCTGGTCAACGCGTAACCCAGGTAGCGCGCGGGTTTTCCGGGGAACAGAAAAACAGCCAGACCGGTCGCGAGCAGCCCGGCAAAAACCGGCCCGATCCATACTGCGTCGACATCGGCGGCCGACAGCCCCCCGCCAACGAACAGTGTGATCACGGAGAAGAACATCGCCACGGCAATCAGATTGCCGAACACCCTGCCCCAGCGGAGCCAGGGCGCGAGATCCTCGCCTGCAAACCAATTCAGTCCCCAGAGAAAGGGCAGCGGGAGAGCGATTGCGGCAGCGACCCACCCCGCCGTCTGCGAATTCCAGAAGGCCCACGCGGCCCCGCCGAGAAAACACGCAAGCAGCGGTCCGCTCGCCACGCTGCCCCAGCGGCCAAAAAACAGCGGAAACAGCGCGAACGGGGAGAACACCACCAGCACGAAGGGCACCCGCCATTCCGGGTGGTCGGAAAACAGGTTGTTGTCCGTATCGGCGTCCGCCTCCTTCCTGGCGGCGGCGCCCGGGAGCGCACCCTCGACCTGGTCCAGCAAGCGGTCCAGCCCACCGGCGAGCGCCTTGTTTTTCACCGCGGGCAGCAATTCGTCCAGCCAGCGCGAGGCAAGCGCATCGGGTATGGCGCCTTCCAGCCCGTATCCGACTTCGATCCGCGCGGCGTCGGCGGACGGAATCACCAGGACCAGCAAACCGTCGTCACGACTGGCGCGGCCAAGCTGCCACTTCTCCGCGACGCGCAGCGCGTAATCGGCCAACGGCTCGCCGCCCGTTCCGCTGGAAATGAGTATCGCGACCTGCGCCCGGCCGGAGGCTTGTATCGCCTGCAGGCGCGCCGCCAGGGCACCCTGCTCGGCGTCGCTCAGCGCTTCGGCCTGATCGACGAGCAGACTCGCAGCCTCGGGAACCGGGTGGGGAGCCGCGGCGTACCCCTGGTTCGCCGCCGCGAACACGCAGAAGCATAACCAACCGAACCATGCTTGAAGGCGGCTGCGCAATGCGCCTGTCATGAGGTGAAGCATAAACGCTTGGGGGACCGACCACTGCGGCCCCAGGATCCGGGCGAGGTTCGACCGGTCTTCGATCGCTTGGTGGTCTGCCCCCCTGCTTCTCCTCAAGCTTGCCGCCCGTGCGGCCTCCGGACGGTGTCCAGCTTGACGGCAAACTTTTCTTCGAGGTACAGGTTAAACAGGCTCATCGCCTTCTCATCGATGTCCGTAATCATCGTGCCGGCGCTGTCGTCGTTGGAATGCATGACCTCGATCTTGCAATCGAGAAATTTTCCCGGGTAGAGCTCGCACCTGAAGTCGAAAATCTGTCCGGTCACAAGCTGCTTGTTGCACAGCATCAGGAAGCCACTGTTGCTCACATCCAGAACCATGCACGGGAACCAGCTGTCCCCGGCACTCAAGTTACCGCGCTGGGTAACGGGAATACGGGCTTCGGCTCGCAACTCATGAGTAGTCATAGGCGCTCCACTCGTCGAGCGTCGAAGAATAGCGGCGCGCAACGGGCTTGTCACTACGTTCGCAGCTTTCACGGCGTCTGCGCCGGCTTTTCGCGCAATCCTTACGGCCCTGTCAATGCTTCACTACATCTGGTGATGCCGCTTTGCCGGTGATGGCACTGGCGTTAGTGATGGGGTGATGGTACACCGCGTCTATCACTTGGCGTGAGCGCAGTCACCCGGCGATAGCGACATCACGTAGAGTGCATGACAAGATGAAGCTTGTAGTGTGCAGCTTCTTTCCCTCACCCTCAATCCCTCTCCCGGAGGGAGA
>CAZQJF010000425.1:0-3877 GCA_964593735.1 uncultured Streptomycetaceae bacterium
AATAGCTCCGGCGTCATAGCCGATTCGCGGGCAACCGCCAGTCGGGCCCGTGCCGCTGCTTGCCGCGCAATGGCCGCAGACCCCAGACAACTCTTCGCCGGCGTCAAGGTTCTCGCCGTCGCCCGCGTCATCGCCGCGCCGTTCGCCACCATGCACCTTGCGGCGAACGGCGCGGACGTCATCACCATCGAGAACCCGGACGAAGGCGACTCGTCGCGCCATTCCGAGGTGCGCGACGAATTTCTGAAACCCAAGATGAGCCGCGGCTTCCTGACGCTCAACGTCAACAAGCGTTCGCTGACGCTCGCGCTCAACACGCCCGAAGGCCAGGAGATCTTCAGGAAACTCGGAAAAGATGCCGATGTGGTCGTCGAGAACCTGCGCACCGGCACCATGGCACGCTACGGCCTGGGCTATGAAGACCTGAAGAAGATCAATCCCGGCATCATCTTCTGCTCGGTTACCGGCTTCGGCCAGACCGGGCCCAAGGCGAGGGACCCGGGTATAGACGACGCCATCCAGGCGGCCAGCGGCCTGATGAGCATCACCGGGACGCCGGAGACCGGGCCGTTGAAAACCGGCTCCACCGTCATCGACTACACCACCGGCTACGCCACCGCCTTCACCATCGCCGGGGCGCTTTTCCATCGCAGCCGCACCGGTGAAGGACAGGCCATCGACGTGGCGATGCTCGAGGTGGCCATGACCGTGATGTCGAACGAAGTGACGCGCGCCGTCACCAGCGGTGAACAACCTCCGCTGAATGGCAACGCCTCGGGGGTCGGGCGTTACGTCAGCAATTCCTTCCGCTGCAAGGAAGGAGTCATCATGGTCGCCGCCCGGTCGAATAATCTGCGCTCACGCTTCTGGAAATCCATCGATCGCGAGGACCTTCCCGCGGATTCGCGCTTTGCCACCGACGCGCTCGCGCGCCAGAACATGAAGGCACTGGAAGCCGAAATCCAGAAGACGCTGCTCACCCGCACCGCGCGCGAATGGGAAGAGAAATTCAACCAGGACGGCGTGCCGGCAATGCAGGTGCTGTCCCTGCTGGAAGCGGTCAACCACCCGCACATCGCGGCGCGGGGATTCATCAAGCGCTTCGATGCCGACCCGGAGGCCGGCATCCCCGCTTACGGTATACCCACCATGCCCTATCGATTCTCGCAAACTCCCTCCGCCGTCAGGAAACGCGCGCCCCGGCTGGGTGAACACACCGATTCGATCCTGTCGGCGCTGGGGCTTTCCGAAGAAGAGATCGCCAGCCTGCGCGGCAGGAAGATCGTGTAGCCGTGATTGACCCGCCCGGCGCGTCGCCTTACGCTACCGCCATGGAGGACATCGAACATGCCTGACGACGGATCGTGGAGTTTGACTGCAAGCGAGGCCGACCGCGTCCGGCAGCGTCCGGAAGCGTTTGGCACCCGGGGAATGGTGGCGTCCGCGCATCCGGTCGCGGCCTTCATCGGTCTCACCATCCTGCAGCGCGGCGGCAACGCGTTCGACGCGGCGATCGCAGTGGCGGCCGCCGAGGGCGTGGTGCTGCCCATGAAATGCGGCCTGGGCGGCGATGCTTTCGTCGTCCTGCACGATGCGAAGAAGCGCGAGATGGTGGCGTTCAACGGGAGCGGCGTCGCGGCTGCCGGGGCAACAGCCGATTACTACTCCAGCCGCGGCCACAAGAGCATGCCGCTCAAAGGCGTCCACTCGGTGAGCGTGCCGGGCGCCGTGAGTGTCTACGAGGCGCTCTGGAAACGCTACTGCACCATGTCCTGGGCCGAGCTTTGGGCGCCTGCCATTCGTCTGGCCGATGAAGGCCTCGCCATCACGGACTACATCAGCGCGCGCTTCGCAGACGAGGCCGACACCTTGGCGCGCTATCCGCACTCGGCCGCGCAGTTCCTGCCGAACGGCCGTGCGCCCGCGCCCGGCGAGCGCTGGGCGGCGCCAGATCTCGCCAGAACCTTGAAAATCGTCGCGAAGGGCGGCGCCGATGCGTTCTATCGCGGCGAAATCGCCGAGAAGCTGCTCGCATTCCTGAAGCAGGAGGGCGCGCTGTTCGAAGCGGACGATTTTGCCCGGCAGCAGGCGGTCGTGTATCAACCGATCTCGACCGGCTATCGCGGCCTCACGGTGCACGAGACTGCTCCACCTTCCCAGGGCTTTCTGGTGCTCGAGCAGCTCAATATTCTCGAAGGCTACGACCTGCGCGCGCTCGGGCCTTTCAGCGCCGAGCGCATGCACCTGCTGATCGAGGCGAAGAAGCTCGCATTCGCTGACCGCAACCGCTATGCGGGCGATCCTGCTTTCGTCAAGTGGCCCCTCGAGCGGCTCATCTCCAAGGAGCACGCCGCAATGCGCCGCGGCGAGATCGACGCGAAGCGCGCGCGTCAGCCGGACGGCGCGCTCATCGCCGAGCACAGCGGCGACACCAGCTACTTCGCGGTGGCCGACGGTGACGGCAACGCGGTTTCCTTCATACACAGCCTGTCGAATTCGTTCGGCTCGGCGGTCGTCGCCGGCGACACGGGCGTGACGTTCAACAACCGCGCCGGCCGCGGTTTCAGCATAGATCCCGATCATCCGAACGTGATCGCGCCGGGTCGCCGCACCATGCACACGTTGAACGCGTACCTGATCTGCCGCGACGGACAGCCGTGGCTCGTGGGCGGCACGCCGGGCGGTGATCAGCAGACGCAATGGAGCGCGCAGGTGATCACCAGCGTCGTGGATCACGGGATGTCGCTCCAGGACGCCGTGGAGGCGCCGCGCTGGTACAGCTACCCCGGAACGGACCCCGCCAGCCTGGGCAAGCCGCAAGTGGTGAAAATCGACGAGCGGGTGCCCGAAGCCGCCCGGCAGGCGCTCGCGGGGTTGGGACATTCCATCCAGACCGTGCGGCCGTGGGGCGGCGGCGGCGCGGTTCAATTGATCCAGTTCGACCGCGAGCGCGGCGTTCTGCGCGGCGCAAGCGATCCACGCCCGGGGGGCCTCGCACTGGGGCTCTGACGTGAGTTTGATTGAAGTTTTCTCTCCAAATGACCGGCCTGCGCGAAACAATTCGCGCTGACAAACAACGGGGGTAGGGGAAAGTGTCGCCCGAAACCGCCTATCTGCTCAAAAAATAGTCAGCCCGCATGCCCCGACGCCAATCGAAGCCGCGCCGCCAGAAAAACCGCAAAGCCTAAGTACCTGTGGAAACATGCGGGCTAGTCCGTTCGGACCAACCGGGCGCTGGGGAACGCTTCACCGCGGGCGCGCATCCTTAGCCCCATGCGTGCTCGTCACCACCAACGGCTGCGGCAGCCTGCGCAGCCATCCCAAATATGATGATATTCGTCGTGAAGGGTAGATGGCCTATACCGTGTTTGTCAGCCATAGCGTCGCCTGGGGCGATGAGCTGCTGATGGCCCAGATGTGCGCGCAACTGAAGCAGAATCACGGCGTGGAGTGTCACATAGCCCGGCGGACGTGGAAGTTCGGGCCGTCGGTGATAACCGAGCTGGAGGACGCAATCACGTCAGCGGATTGCGTCCTGGCGATTGTAATGAACGATGGAACGGCATCGAGCTATGTCAACCAGGAACTCGGCGTCGCCCGCGCGCAGAACAAGCCGGTGATCGCCATCGCCGAAAATAGCGCATTCCTTACCCCCCTCCTCAAAAAGGTTCCGGACGCCCTCATCATCCGGCTTGATTCCCCTGACGAGTGCGCGACGGGACTGTTTTCACACCTGGTCACGCTCAAGGCAGAAAAGCCCGTCACCGTTGCTCTGTTTTGGGCGGTTATCGCCACGCTCGGCGAGATTTTTATCAGCCGGAACTAGCAGCCTGTCGGAGTTGAAGTTCCGACACGCTGCTAAATGCAAAACCGCCCG
>CAZQJF010000426.1:0-3876 GCA_964593735.1 uncultured Streptomycetaceae bacterium
GTGATCGTTGTGCGCGAAGATCTGCTTCGGCCGCGCCACTTTCCGGTTGCGGGCATCGAGCTTGGCAAACGCGTGCGAAGACCCCTCATGGATATAGGCGCGGTCGACGTAGAGCAGCACCTCGCCCTCCTCCTCGGCGACTACGTGCCCGCTCCAGATCTTTTCGAACATCGTCCTGGCTGCCATGGTCATTTTCCTTGATCAATCCGGGCTCCGAGAATATCCACCGATACTCCGACTGGTTCAGCAGATTGGCGACCGGCGTGACATCCGCGTAGCGCACGGGCAAGTATGCCCTACTTCGTGCTGCCCGAACGATCCGGTCATCCCTGGAGCGCAGCCGCTTTGCGGCTGCGCTCCAGCAGGCGAGGCGCTTCCATGCGCTCCGTCCATGCGGCGAATGCGCTCGTGGGGCCGCGCCACCGCAGCTCGTCCACGTCGCGAAACAACGGTGCGTCGGTCCTCAGGGTTGCGAGATTCTTGAACAGGAGCGCACGGTCACGCTGGTCGCCCAGCACTTCCGGGGGGAAGTTTTCGATCGTACCGTGGCGGTTCAAGAGCCGCGCGGCCATGACCGGCCCGATTCCCGCAATGCCCGGATATCCGTCCGCCGCATCGCCGGCCAGCGCGAGGAAATCGGGAATCAGCACGGGCTCCACACCGAACTTCTGGCGAACGCCTTGCGCATCGCGGACCTTCTTCGTTCTGCGATCGATCTGCACTACCCGCTCGCCGCGAACGCACTGCGCCAGATCCTTGTCGGGCGTCCAGATGGCGATTCTTTCCACGCGCCCGTCCTCGGCGGCGATGCGGGTGGCGGAGGCAAGCGCGTCGTCGGCCTCCAGCTCGGTCATGGGCCAAACGGCGACGCCCATGGCCGCGAGCGCTTCCTCCAACGGGTGAAATTGCGCGAACAGCGCCGGCTCTATGCCATCGGCTGTCTTGTAGCCGGGCCACAGCCGATTGCGAAACGACTCGATGACATGATCGGTCCCGACACCGAAGTGAGTTGCTCCCGTCTCGATCATCTGGAGCATCGTCTGCAGCACGCCGACGACGGCGCCGAAAGGGCGGTCCTGCCCCTTGTTGAAGCGACGCAGCCCGTAGAAGTGCCGGAACAGCTCGTACGTGCCGTCGACTGCATGAACGATCATGGTCATTATCCAGGACGGCGGTTTGTCGTCATCGTCGAAGGGGCTCTCAAGTCATCCTCGCGAAGGCGGGGATCCAGTAACGAACTGAAGCGCCTGGATTCCCGCCTGCGCGGGAATGACGACTTTGCGACATCACCTCACACCGCAACCGACAGCTTCAACGCCCCCAACTCGATCTCCACCGTTTCCGCCGCATTGCTGAAATACAACTGCCCTTCCTGAACGGTGCATTGCAGTTGCATGGCGCGTCCTGCGAGCTTTTCCAGGGCCTGCACGGCTGACGCCGGGATGCGCCACACCGCCAGGTTTTTGGCCCGCTCGAGCTTTTCGGCGAGCGGCTTCCACCACAGTTCCGCCCGGTTGCCGTAGGCATAGACGGTCACCCGGTTCGCGCGGCCGCAGGCGCGCAGCAGGCGCTTGTCGTCCGGCTGCCCGACTTCGATCCAGTGCTCGATCGCGCCGGTCAGGTCCCTTTGCCAGAGATCGGGCTCGTCCGTGTCGGACAGGCCTTTGCCGAACGCAAGAAGCTCGTGCGCGTTCAACGCGAACGCGAGCAGCCGCACCATCATGCGCTCGTCGGTCTCCGAGGGATGGCGCGCTACCGTCAAGACGTGCTCGGCGTAGTAGTTGCGGTCCATGTCCGCGATTTGCAGACTGGCTTTGCAGATCGTCGCTTTCAGCGCCATGGACGCACTTTACCCGTTTGGTGACGGGTGATGGGTGATGAGTTGCCCCGAGCGCGCTTGCGCTAAGTTCCAGCCCGCACCGAAGGACACGAGAGATCGAGTTGGATAGAATTGGCCTTGGTCCGCGATTCGTGATTCCTTCGGATCACCCATAATCCATCACTCATCACCCATCTGCGTGCGATCTCCCTTCGTCCAGGATGTCACGGCCGCCACGTTCGAAAAGGACGTGATCGAGGCTTCGAAGCAGGTCCCGGTGATCGTCGACTTCTGGGCGCCGTGGTGCGGCCCGTGCCGGGCACTCGGCCCTGTACTCGAGAAACTCGCCGCCGAATTCGCCGGCAGGTTCCGGCTCGCCAAGATCAACTCGGACGAGAATCTCGAGCTGTCGCGGCAGCTCAACGTGCGCTCCATCCCCGACGTGCGCGCGTTCCGGGACGGGCAGCAGGTGGATCAGTTCATGGGCGCGCTGCCCGAGGGACAGGTGCGCGCTTTCATCGAGAGCGTCGTGCCCTCGCCCGCGGAAGTAGAGCGGTTGCGCGCAGGCGGGTTGCGCGCGGCCGGGGATCCTGCGGGCGCGACGGCCGCGCTGCGCAGGGCGGTGGACGCGGACCCCGCCCATGATCTCGCCCGCATCGACCTCGCCGAGTTGCTGATCGAGGCCGGCCAGCACGAGGAAGCCGTCGGGCACCTCGACGGCGTGCGCCCGGACGTGGACTGGGACCCGCGCGTCGATGCGCTGAAGCAGGCGATCGCTTTCGCGCGCGCGGGCGGCAGCGAGAGGGATCTTTCGGCCCGGGTCGCGGCTGATCCGTCCGACCTCGAAGCGCGTCTCGCGCTTGCCGGCGCCTACGCCTCACGCAAAGCCTGGCGCGAGGCGATGGACCAGCTCCTCGAAATCGTCCGGCGCGACAAGTCCTGGCGCGACGGCGAGGCGCGCCGGCAGATGATTACGATCTTCAACCTCGCCGCCGGCGACCCTGATCTCGTTTCGGAGTACCGCCGCAAGCTGGGGAGCGCGCTTAACTGACAGGAAACGCGTGATCCGTGATCCAGAGAGGAATACCGATGGCCGACTCCCCTTCCCCACATTCGCAAACCTCCGGCCAGACGCCCGCCGCAGGACGGACCGGCGCCATGGATATCAACGAGGCATTCCGCGGCGGCGGCCGCTCGGTCGAGTTCCTCGACCAGATCAACCAGGCGTCGATCGTCATGCTGGACGAAACCGGGATTGTTCCCCATCCGGTGGCAGGCTCCATCGCGAAGGGAATTGCACGGGTGATCGCGCAGGAGCGCGAGTCGCCGCGGCAACGCTCCGCGGACTACCTGGATTACGAGCCGAGGCTCACCGCGGTCGTCGGCTCGGACGCCTCCCGGCTGCACAGCGGGAGAAGCCGCCAGGACATCGCGTCGGCCATCGCGCGCATGAACCTGCGGGACGGACTGCTCAAGGCGCTTGAAGCGCTCGCGACCGCGCGCGACAAGCTGCTCGCCGTGGCGGGCCGGCACACGGAAACCATCATTCCCGCCTATACGCACGGCGTGCAGGCGCAGCCCACGACGTTCGCGCACTACCTGCTCGCGCTGGCGGCGGCGCTGGGCCGCCAGACCGAGCGGATGCAGCAGGCGTACGGGCGGATCAACAGAAATCCCCTGGGCGCCGCGGCGCTGGCGACATCGAGCTTTCCGCTCGACCGGGAGCGTCTCGCCGTGCTGCTGGGCTTCGAGGGACTGGTCGAAAATGCCTACGACGCGAACCATCTCGCGCCCGTGGACAGCAGCCTCGAAGTGGCGGGAGCGCTGGCGATCGCGGCCATCCAGCTCGGACAGTTCGCGCAGGACATCCACGCGCAATACGCCGAGCCCACGCCGTGGTTCGTGCTCGCGACGGGCGAGCTGACCGGCGTGAGCAGCATCATGCCCCAAAAGCGAAATCCGGCGGCGCTCGAACAGTTGCGGGCGCAGGCGAGCATCATGCTCGGCGACATGCAGACCGTGTTCCTCATCGCCCACAACAATCGCACCGGCATGTT
>CAZQJF010000427.1:0-3875 GCA_964593735.1 uncultured Streptomycetaceae bacterium
CATGCGCTCCCGCCGGCATCCAGCGCGACCGCGGCGCGCCCGCGCGCCAGCTCCCTGCCGCCGGCGTGCAGCGTAAACTCGTAGAGCAAGCGCCCGTTGTCCGAGACCAGCATGCGCGCGCTCACGATCAAGTCGTCCGCGATATCGTCCAGGCGCTCGACGTGGAGAATGACGTCCCTCGCCGCAGCGAGCATGCCGCGCCTGCCCGGTGTGTTGCCCCCCGCCGCCCCTCCCACCAGGGCGCCGTGCACCCCCATCGCCTGCGCCGCGTACTCGATGCCGCAGATCGCGGGCAGGATGTCCCCGTCGCGCAGCGGATGCGTTGCGTCGCGGTGGCTCGCGGCGCGGCATACGATCCCGTCACCGTCGAAGGAGAGCACTTCTTCCAGCAGGCACATCGAGCCCCGGTGCGGAATCAATGCGGCGATGGCGTCGCGGCTCAGGACCATTGCACTGACTCTGACTCTACGACGAGCTGGCAGCCGTCCAGGTACGTAAGCTGCACGCTCTCGCGTTTTTCGCAGGCTATCGCAGAGAGCAGCGCGAGAGAACGGCCCGCGGGATTGGACTCGAGATCTCCACGCAGCGCAGCCGGGAAAGGCGCAGCGGCCGGCGGTCCGGGAGTAAGCGTGATGCGGCAGCAAGCCAGCGTTTCAGGCCGCGGCTCCGGCGCGAGCAGCAATGCGGCGGCGAACGGCTGTGCGACGGGGCGTGCTGCGTGTAGCGGCGGCGGATAGGGCAGATCGTAGGTCACGAGCAGCACCGGCTCCCGCTCCGCCCCCACCAGACACGCGGCCTCGACGAGGCCGGCGGCGAACGTAGCGTCATATCCGCACACGGTCGCGGAGGCGCGTCGCGAGCCCGCGGCGATGGTCCAGTAGCCGGCCGCCACGTTGTGCACGGAGTTGTGAAAACGCGTTGGCGAGACTTCGCGCGAGGGGCTCGCCAGCGCCTCGCAGATGCGGTGCAAGGTCTCGCCGTCGCTCCCGCTCGAGGCGAACACGGTCGCCACTTCGCCGGCCTGGTACCTGCTCGCGTTCACGGCCTGCTGTGCTGCCGCCAGCGCCCAGAGCACACTCTTCGCGGCGCGCCGCCGCTCGTTGGCGGGCAGCATCACCGCTGCGGGCTGCGGGATCCGGCCAGGCTCGTACCGGCGCTCCCCCCGCAGCACTGCACGCGCCGTGGGCCAGTCCGGCATTCCCGGCCCGATCACGCCCACTCCATCGATGTAGACCTGACTCATCGCGGCATCCCCAGCACGAGGCTGCAGTTGTTGCCGCCGAAGCCGAAGGAATTGGACAGCACGCGCCGCAACGGGCGCTCCTCGCCCGAGAGCACGATACGGCTCTTGAGCGACGGATCCAGCGTGCGCGTGTTGAGGCTTCCCGGCACCCATGAGTGCTCCATGCACAGTGCCGAGATGATAGCCTCGGTGACACCCGCAGCGCCCAGCGTATGGCCGGTCCAGCCCTTGGTCGAGCTGCACGGGACGGCGCTGCCGAATATGCGGTGCAGCGCGGCATCCTCGGCGCGATCGTTGGCGGGCGTCGCGGTGCCATGCATGTTGATGTAGTCGATGTCGCCCGGAGCGAGGCCGGCGCGGGCAACCGCTTCGGTCATCGCGAGATACACTCCCGCCCCCTCCGGATGCGGGGCCGACATGTGGTAGCCGTCCGAGCTTTCCCCGTAGCCGACGAGCGCGATTTTTCCGGGGCCCGTCCCCGCGCGCTCGAGCAGCACGAATCCCGCGGCCTCGCCGATCGAGATGCCGTCCCGGGCGGCGTCGCACGGCCGGCACGGCTCGCGCGACAGCAGCTCGAGCGAGCCGAAACCGTAAAGCGTCGTAAGACAAAGGCTGTCGACTCCGCCGACCACTGCGGCATCGGCGTAACCCGCCGTTATCAGGCGATGAGCGCTCGCAAATACTTTGGCGCTTGACGAGCAAGCCGTGGAGATTGCAGCCGCCGGGCCCCGCAGCCCCAGATAGCAGCGGACGAAATCGGCGACCGAAAACGCGTTCTGGGTATAGCGGTAGCGGAAACTGCCCGGTAGAGCCCCCGTGGGGCCGTCGCGATCGCGATAAGCGAGCTCGGTTTCATGCACGCCCGAAGTACTCGTGCCGATCAGCACAGCGATGCGGTGCGCGCCGCAGCGATTGCGCGCACTCGCCACCGCGGCTTCGAACCCGTCCTGGCGCAGCCCAAGCTGCGCGAGGCGGTTGTTGCGGCAGTCAAACTCCGCCAGGCTGCCGATCACCGGCTCATCCTCGAGGCCGTCCACGCGGCCGATCCAGGTCTTCAGTGCGCTGTCCTCGAAATCGTTGGGCCGCAGTCCGGACCTGCCCTTGCGCAAGGCGGCAAACGTCGCTGCGCAGCCCAGGCCCAGCGGGCTCGCGGAGGCGCAACTACTGAGGACGAGGGAGTTCAAACAGGCAGGCGGTCTGATGCGGCAGACATGGACAAAGTGACAAAGCTATCAACGAACTGCGACTCTGGACACCGGCAGTATAGACCAGATTCCCGTGCACGCCGTTCGCATGCCGGGCTCCGGAAGGCTCGGCGCCTGTGATAGCATTTCCATGCCATGCATGACCCCAAGGCTACCGAAGTCGCCACACCCGGCACGGGCGGCGCTGCGGCGGGTAAAGCGCTGCGCTGCGACGTCCTGGTCATCGGCGGCGGTCCCGCGGGCTCCACGGCGGCGGCCTTGCTCGCCGAGAAGGGCTGGGAAGTCGTGCTCCTGGAGAAGGACCGCCACCCGCGATTCCATATCGGCGAATCGCTGCTGCCCCTGAATCTGCCCTTGTTCGACGCGCTGGGCGTCCGCGGCGAGATCGAAGAGATCGCCATGATGAAATACGGCGCCGAGCTGTGCTCGCCGGACCACGGCTGGAAGCAGACCTTTCTTTTCGCCGACGCGCTCGACAAGGCGCATCCCCACGCATATCAAGTGAAACGCGCCGAGTTCGATCACATCCTACTGCGCAACTGTGCCCGCAAAGGGGCGAAGGTCATCGAGGAATGCAAGGTCACGAATGTCGAGTTTCGGCCATCCGGCGGCTGCATCGTCACCGCGACGGGCGCGGAACAGGGCGCGCAAACCTGGGAAGCGCGCTACCTCGTGGACGCTTCGGGCCGCGACACGTTTCTCGCGAACAAGCTCGGCATCAAGCGGCGTAACCCCCACCACGCGAGCGCCGCGCTGTTCGGCCATTACACGGGTGTGGAGCGGCTGCCCGGCCGCGACGAAGGCAACATCAGCGCCTTCTGGTTCGATCATGGCTGGTTCTGGCAGATTCCCCTGCAGCACGGGATCACCAGCATTGGCGCCGTGTGCGCGCCGCGCTACCTCAAGTCGCGCAAGAGCAGCCCGGAAGAATTCCTGCGCGAGACCATCGCGCTGTGCCCTCTGCTCCAGGCGCGGATGCGCGATGCCAAACTCGTCTCGCCGGTCACCGCGACGGGCAACTACTCCTACATTGCCGAGCGCATGGCGGGCAAGGACTACGTCATGCTCGGCGACGCCTTCGCGTTCGTGGACCCGGTGTTCTCTTCCGGCGTTTTCTTCGCCATGAACAGCGCGCTGCTCGGCGTCGAGACGGTGGATGGCAGCCTGCGCGATCCGGCGCGGCGCAAAGCGCTCGAAAGAAAGTTCGACAAGACGGTGCGACGCGGGATCACCAGCTTCTCCTGGTTCATCTACCGCATGACGAGCCCGGCCATACGTGAACTGCTGATGGCGCCCCGCAACTATTTCAGGGTCCAGGAAGCGCTGTTATCGCTGCTGGCCGGCGACGTGTTCCGCTCCCGGGAAGTGCACGACCGGCTGCTGTTCTTCAAAGCGATCTACTACATAGGCGGGGCGCTTTCCCTGCG
>CAZQJF010000428.1:0-3874 GCA_964593735.1 uncultured Streptomycetaceae bacterium
GCATCCTGTTCTCCGGGAGGCGCGCGACCGGCGTCGAGTACCTGCGCGGCGGGACCCCCGCTTCCGCGACGGCCCGCGTGGAGGTGCTGGTGGCCGGCGGCTCGTTCAACTCCCCGCAACTGCTGCAGCTCTCGGGCGTCGGCCCGGCGTCGCTCTCGCAGCGCTTCGGCATCGGCGTGGTAGCCGACCTGCCCGGCGTGGGCATGAATCTCCAGGATCACTACACCGGCCGCATCGTCTACGAGTGCACGGAGCCCATCACGCTCAACGATGTCGTGGGAAGCTTTCCGAAGAGCGTGGTCGCCGCGCTGCGCTTCGCCTTTCTGCGCAAGGGATTCCTGGCGATGGGGCAGTCGTATGCGACGGGCTTCATACGCGCGGACCCCGCGGCCGCGACCCCCGACATCCAGACCAGCATAACGCTCTTCAGCTCCGAAAAAGCGGGGGACAGGCTGCACGGATTTCCCGGTATTACACTGGCGGCGCGGCTGCTGCGGCCCGAGAGCCGCGGCAGCGTCACGATCGCCAGCGTCGACCCGCTGCAGCCGCCCGCCATCGCCCCCAACTACCTCTCGTCCGAAAAGGATTGCGCGGTCCTGCTGGCGGGGATCAAGGCGACGCGGCGCCTGACGGACAGTGCCGCGATGCGCCCCTATGTCGCGCGCGAGCACGATCCCGGCCCTTCGTGCACGAGTGACGTGGACCTCATGGATTATCTGCGCGCGCGCGGCGGGATCGCGTTCCATCCCGTCGGCACCTGCAAGATGGGCAGCGACGCATCGGCCGTGGTCGACGACCGCCTGCGCGTGCGCGGGCTGCAGGGACTGCGCGTGGTGGATGCCTCCATCATGCCGGCTCTCGTGTCCGGCAACACCTACGCGCCGACCGTCATGATCGCGGAGAAAGGCGCGGACATGATCCTCGAGGACACGGCTGCTCCCTAGAAGCGCGATGCCCTTCGCCTCCTCTCCGTTCGTGCTGAGCGTAGGCCTTGCCGGAGTCGAAGCATGAACGGAGATAGGGCGTGAGCGGTCCTTTATACTTGCGGCCACATCGTCCAGCGCCGACAACCTGCTCTCTCAAACCATGACATCGATCTCCGCTCAAAGCCGATTCATTGTCCGCGACGCCATCAAGCTGCATCATCTGGATTGGGGCAATCAAGGCCGGCACCCGCTGGTGCTGGTGCACGGCAGCCGGCTGCACGCCCATGTCTGGAACCATTTCGGCCGCAGGTTCAGCGATCGCTATCACATCATCGCGCTGGACCAGCGCGGACACGGCGACAGCGGGTGGGGCGCGCAGCACGGCTACCAGATGGAAGATTTCTACCAGGACCTGCGCGGCGTGGTCGAAGCCAGGGGGTTGTCGCGCTTCACCCTGATCGGGCATTCCCTGGGCGGCAGGGTTTCCATGCTGTACGCCCACCGCCACCCTGACCTGGTGGAGCGCCTGGTGCTGGTCGACATCACCCCGGGGCGCCCTGCGGTTGCCGCCGCTGGCGAAGTGTCTGATGATTCCCGGACAGCGCCCGGGGAGTTCGATTCCCCCGAGGCTGCACTCGCCCATCTCAAACGCCTGATGCCACGCGCTCCCGATCCCCTGGTCGAAGAAAGCGTGCGCCACGGCCTGCGCCAGACCGGCAACGGGCGCTACACCTGGAAATACGATCCTGGTTTTCTCAGCGGGCGCAGGTCAAGGTCGAATGCCGTGGATTTATGGAGCGTGGTGAAATCCATCCCCGCACCGACGCTGCTCCAGTACGGCAGCCACAGCAACGTAGTAAGCCGCGAACTGGCCGCGCGCATGGCCGAGACCATGCCTCGTTGCACCGTGGAGCGCATAGAAGGCGCCGGCCACGGTCTGTTTACCGATCAACCTGAAGCCTTCGCAGAAAGCGTGGAACGCTTCCTCGCCGCTACTCCCCCGTCCCCTTGAAAGCGCCTATCAGACAGGATTACAGGATTTACAGGATGTTGTCCGGGTTGCAATCTTGTTCATCCTGTTCATCCTGTCGCTTTCCGTCCTTGGGAGGGATTCCAGGTAATCCAGGGGTGGACAGCGGGAACGCATTGCATCCGCTCCCTATCAATCGACTTCAGCTTCCTGTTGCCGCCGCACGGGTTTTCCGCCGGCGTGCCGCCCGTGGATCCAGCGCACGGGCGACGGCGCGGGCGCCCGCGCCTGGCGTCAACTCCACCAGGGTCATACACCCGCTTTGAGTCGTTCCGTAATAAGCGGCGGGCACGCCGGGATAGCAGGCCAGGGTATTGCCATGGCGCATCTGCCGATGGGCATGCACGTGCCCGAGCGCCAGGTAGTCGAAGCCCGAATCCGCGATCTCCTGCGGCGTGATGAGCGAGGAGCGGTCCGACTCCGGCTCATCCATGTAAAGACCGTGCGCCATGCCGATGTGCCACAGGGTTCCCTTGCGGGGCGGCGATCCGGCCATCGGCCTGTTGGAGCGGTCGTGATCGAGCATGCAGCGACCCCACACCGTCGCGTGCAGTTCTGGGAATTCCACCTGCGTGCCCTCGATTTCGTCCAGCAGCGTGACGTGGTGCCCGGCGTGACGGAAATCCATGCGCTGCAGCACGGAGCGCTCCTCCCAGCAATCGTGGTTGCCGGCAATGATGACCGTGGGACATGGCACGCGCGCGAGCTGCTCGTAGACGAAATCGATCACATCGCCGTGGATGCGGTTGTGGTCGAACAGGTCCCCGGCGATGAGGAACAAATCAGACCGGACGTCGAGGACGGTATCGATCACCCGGGCGAACGCATCGCGCACGTGCCGGCCTTCCTGCCCATCGTCCAGGTGGACATCGGAAGTGTGCGCGATCTTCAGCGCTCGTATCATCGGTTGGATTGTAGCCGTTTCGTAGATAACTAGAGCGCCTACCAGAATGAAGGATAGGCGCCCTGATGTAGGGGAGCATGAGGAGAGATCGATAGCGAGGGGCCCATCCCCTCATTCTGTTAGAACCCATCTCAAAAGCGGCATGCGGACAGGATGAACGGGATGAAACAGGATGAATGCGCAGTTACACCATCCTGTACATCCTGTTAATCCTGTCAATTCTTCGATCTTGACCAGCGTCCTTCAGTATTTTTGAGCTTCCAGGCATTCTTCGTGAAGCGCGGCTTCACGCCGGAATGATCCGCTCAGCGCGCATTTCGTTCCACAGCCGCGCGAACATTTCTTCGGTATCGACGCACTCGTGAAACCCGTAGCGCCGCGCCTTGGTGGTGCTCGATATGACGTCGTACTCGGGCGTGAAGACAAAATCGCCGTAAGCCCAGGACACGATCTCCTTGTAGGGAAACGGCCGCAGGCCATGCCTGGCCACGATCCTGTCCCACACCGCGCCTTTGTCCGCCATGAACTTCACCAGGCTGATGTTGCGCCGGGGACCCGTTTCCATGCCGAAATACTGCGCAATCCCGGGCCAGGTATGCTCCCAGCGGATCAGGTCGCCGTTGGTGATGTTGAATGCCTGGTTCGCGCAGTCCGGCGTGGTCGCCATCCACACCATCGCGCGCGCCAGCAGTCCTGAATCGGTGCATTGATACAGCGCGGTATAGTTCCCGGGCGTCCCGGGATGACACAGCGGCAGCCCGAGTTCCTTGCAGATCGCCGCGTAAATGGCGATCACGAGGGTCAGGTTGCTGTGATTGCCCAGCGCGAAACCGCTGATCGCGTGCGGCCTGGCGGAGGAGTACGTCCAGCGTTTTCCTTTCTGCCGCTCGACCAGGTAATCCCACTGGTCGTAATAGAAGTTGGGCGGCATGTGGCGCGGGTCATCCTCCCTGGCGGGCGTCTTGAACGGTCCCAGGTGCATGCCGTACCACTTCGTGCCATGCATCGCGTGGA
>CAZQJF010000429.1:0-3849 GCA_964593735.1 uncultured Streptomycetaceae bacterium
CAGCGGCGCGCCGATGCCGAGCGGCAGTTGCGCGCCTGGGGCAGGCGTAACGGCGTGGGTGTCAGCATACTTCGCGTGCCCGGCATCTATGCGGCCAACCGGCTGCCGCTCGCGCGGCTCGAGCGCGGCACGCCGGCACTGACGGCGGAGGACGATGCGTTCGTCAACCACGTGCACGCCGACGACCTCGCGCGCATCGTGGTCGCGGCACTGCATCACGGAAGTCCCGGCCGCGCCTACAACGCGGCGGATGATGCGCCCATCAGGATGGGCGACTACTTCGATCTCGTGGCCGAGCGTTACGGTCTGGCGCGGCCGCGGCGCGTGACGCGCGCCGAAGCCTGCGGCCTCATTCCAGGGCACCAGCTGTCGTTCATGAACGAGTCGCGGCGGCTCGTGAACCGCCGCCTGAAGCGCGAGTTGCGCCTGCAATTGCGCTATCCCACGGTCCAGGACGGCCTCGCCGCCGCGCGGCCGTGACAGATGACAGGCGGCAGATAGCCGCTGACCTCTGCGCCGCCGCCCCCCATCTCCCATCCTCCCCCATCACCCATCACCCCTTTCATACGCATGGATGAGACCCTGATCGTGTTGACGAACATGCCCGATCGCGCTGCGGCGGTAAAGCTCGCCCGGGAACTGGTCGAGCGCAGGCTCGCTGCGTGCGTGAACGTGCTCGCAGAATGCACTTCGGTCTATCGCTGGAAGGGCGGCATCGAAAACGCCCAGGAGGTGCCAGTGCTCATCAAGACCCGCGCCGCGCTCTACGCAGAGGTCGAAGCGGCGATCGGCGAGCTGCATCCTTACGAATTGCCCGAGATCATCGCGGTCCCCATCGTGCGCGCGCTCCCCGAATACCTGGAATGGGTAGGCGAGGGGACCTCGATATCGATAGGGTAGGGATGAGATCGTGTTCTTTGACGGCAACGGCCGCGAGATACAGGGCTTGAGGGTCATCGGTTTCCAGCCGGCGGACAAGTTCATGGCGGTGCTGGACGAAGTATTGCTCCGGTGAACAGGCGGCGCTTCTGGCTGGCGTGTGTCGCCGTGGGAACTGCAGCGGCGGCGGCCGGCTACGGTGTCAACCTGTGGTGGGCTGGGGGATGGACCCGCGACGAGGGAAATCCGGCTGCGGTGCAAGCGTTGTTGACCGCGCGGCTCCCAGACGCAAAAGGTGAGCCCCAAACACTGGAGAGCTGGAAAGGGCGGGTGCTGGTGATCAATTTCTGGGCGACCTGGTGCGCCCCCTGCCGCAAGGAGATACCCGAATTCGTGCGGATGCAGGAACGCTACGGCACTCAAGGGTTGCAGTTCGTAGGCATCGCCTTCGATCAGCCGGAGAAGGTCGCTGATTTCGCCCGCGAGTTCCGCGTCAACTACCCCCTCCTGATGGGGGGTCTCGATACGATGGCGCTGATGCGCGAGACTGGAAATCGCCCGGGCGTGCTCCCTTTCACATTGGTGCTGGATCGCCAGGGAAAGGTCGTCAGTCGCTATCCCGGAGGCCTGACCGAGGCACAACTGGCCGCCGTAATTCGGCCCCTCTTATGAGCAATCCTCTGGTGATATTGGCATTAAGTTCAGTTAAATTCTTATAAAATACGATAAGTACCTACAATCTGATGTCCCGTCCCTGCAGCGGTTTCGCCCCAAAGTCAGCAGAACCGACGAGGACATCCCCCATTTTTGGGGACGCATGCGTGAACTTCGCTGCCTTTGTTTCTTGCTGGACAAATGGGTCTAAATCGGCGCAAACTGATGGCATCTGCGGGTAACGGCACGGTACTTCCCGTAAAATGCACGGAGAATCGTGAAAGAAGTCACAAACCGCTATGCCGGCGAAGAAAAAGCACCTGCTGGTAATAAATGGGCCGAACCTGAATCTTCTGGGCGCGCGGGAGCGTCACCACTACGGCACTGAAACGCTTGAGACGATAACGGGCCGGCTTACACAGCGGGCTCTGTTGGCGGGCGCCCGTCTCACCGCCTTTCAAAGTAATTCGGAGTCTGCCTTGGTCGAGCGTATCCAGCAGGCACGAAAAGACGGAATCGATTTCATCATCATCAATCCGGCGGCCTTTACCCATACCAGCGTTGCCATGCGGGATGCCCTCGCGGCGGTCGGGATTCCCTTTATCGAGGTGCATCTGTCGAATGTCTTCGCGCGGGAATCTTTCCGCCGCGAGTCCTATTTCACCGATATTGCGGTCGGCATCATCAGCGGGTTGGGCGCGAGGGGGTACGAGCTCGCCCTCGAGTTCGCGCTGCAGCAAGGATTTCATCGGGGTGGCGTCCGACGAAATCCTGCGGCCGGTGCGACCGGTCAATCGCACCTGCCGCGGGGAAAGCGCGAGCGTTGAGCATGGATCTGCGGAAACTGAAGTCGCTGATAGACCTCGTGCAGCAGTCGGGGATCGCCGAGCTCGAGATCACGGAGGGCGAGGAGAAGGTTCGCATCTGCCGCAGCGCTCCGACCGCCCCGCATGCGCCTGCGCCGCAGGTCTACACCGTTGCGCCCGGCTCTCCTTCACCGGCCGCCGCGCCCGCTCCCGGCGCCGCTGCGGCAGCGCCGGACGCGGCCCAGGACGGGCACGTTATCCGCTCGCCCATGGTCGGAACCTTCTACCGTTCATCCGCGCCGGGCACCAAGGCCTTCGTCGAAGTCGGCCAGGCGGTGAAGTCCGGCGATACGCTGTGCATCATCGAGGCGATGAAGCTCCTGAACGAGATCGAAGCCGACCGCGACGGCACGGTGAAGGCCGTCCTCGTCGAAAGCGGCCAGCCGGTAGAGTATGGCGAGCCGCTCTTCATCCTCGGCTGAATGTTCGAAAAGATCCTGATCGCCAACCGCGGCGAGGTCGCGCTGCGCATCCAGCGCACCTGCCGTACGCTGGGCATCAAGACCGTCGTAGTGCATTCCGAAGCGGATCGCGAGGCCAAGTACGTCAAGCTCGCCGATGAATCGGTATGCATAGGTCCGGCGCCCGCGGCGAGCAGTTATCTCAATATCCCGGCCATCATCAGCGCCGCGGAGGTCACCGACGCCGAGGCGATCCATCCCGGTTGGGGTTTTCTCTCGGAAAACGCGGACTTCGCCGAGCGCGTCGAGCAAAGCGGCTTCGTATTCATCGGGCCGAGGGCCGAGACGATCAGGCTGCTCGGGGACAAGGTGAACGCCAAGGTCGCCATGAAGAAAGTGGGGGTGCCGGTCGTCCCGGGGAGCGAAGGGGCGTTGCCGGAGGAGCCCAACGACATCGTGAAGCTCGCGCGCGCCATCGGCTACCCGATCATGGTCAAGGCGTCCGGCGGCGGCGGCGGGCGGGGCATGCGCGTCGTGCACACGGAAGCGGCGCTGATGACCGCCGTGCAGATGACCCGGGCCGAGGCCGAAGCCGCATTCGGCAATCCCATGCTCTACCTCGAGAAGTACCTCGAGAACCCGCGCCACATCGAGTTCCAGGTGCTGGCAGACAAGTTCAAAAACGCGATCCACCTGGGCGAGCGGGATTGTTCCATGCAGCGGCGCCACCAGAAGATCCTCGAGGAGGCGCCCGCCCTGCACATCAGCGAGCGCAGCCGCCTGCGCATCGCCGAGCGTTGCGCCGAAGCCTGCCGCAAGCTGGGCTACGAAGGCGCGGGCACCTTCGAATTCCTGTACGACAAGGACGAGTTCTTCTTCATCGAGATCAACACCCGCCTGCAGGTGGAGCACCCGGTGACCGAGCTCGTGACCGGCATGGACATCGTGCAGTTGCAGATTCGCATCGCCGCGGGCGAGAAGCTGCCGATCAGGCAGCGCGACGTGCAGTTTCGCGGCCACGCGATCGAGTGCCGCATCAATGCCGAGGA
>CAZQJF010000430.1:0-3829 GCA_964593735.1 uncultured Streptomycetaceae bacterium
GAGATCTGGAACCTCGTGTTCATGCAGTTCAACAGGGAAAAAAGCGGCGACCAGTACGTCATGCATCCCCTGCCCAAGCCGTCCGTGGACACGGGCATGGGGCTCGAGCGCGTCGCGGCCGTGCTCCAGGGCGTGCACGACAACTACCAGATCGATCTCTTCCAGACTTTGATCAAGGCCGCCGCCCGCGAGTGTACTCAAATGAGTACGCAAATAAGCGGCGCGCCGGACCTCGCGAGCAACTCGCTGCGTGTGATAGCCGATCACATCCGGGCCACTTCCTTCCTGATCGTGGATGGGGTGATACCGAGCAACGAAGGGCGCGGTTACGTGCTCCGCCGCATCATCCGCCGCGCCATACGCCACGGCTACAAGCTCGAACAGACGAAGCCTTTCTTCCACAATCTCGTGCCCGACCTGGTGGAAGCGATGGGCGGCGCCTATCCGGAGCTCCGCAAGAATGCGCAGCGCGTCGCGCAGGTGCTGAAGCAGGAAGAGGAGCGCTTCGCGGAGACGCTGGAGAACGGCATGAAGGTGCTGGAAACGGCGCTCACACGCGAGGATCGCATGCTCGACGGCGAGACCGTGTTCCAGCTCTACGACACTTTCGGCTTCCCGGTCGATCTCACGGCCGACATCGCGCGCGAGCGCGGCGTGCGGATAGACCATGCCGGCTTCGAGGCCGCAATGGAGCGCCAGCGCGAGCGCGCCCGGGCCGCGTCGAAATTCCAGATGGGAACGGCGGTCGAATACCAGGGCTCGAAAACGGAGTTCAAAGGCTACGAGACGTTTGCGGTCGAGGACGCGGCCGTGGTCGCGATCTACAAGGAGGGCGGCTCGGTGCGCTCGGTGTCGGCCGGAGAGCAGGCTATCGTCGTGCTCGACCGCACGCCGTTCTACGCCGAATCGGGCGGCCAGGTGGGAGACGCCGGCGAGCTCGTCGCGGCGGGTGGTACGTTTGCGGTCTCCGACACGCAGAAGATACAGGCCGATGTCTACGGCCATCAGGGCAAGCTCGAGACGGGCGTGCTCGCCGTGGGCGACAAGGTAACGGCCAGGGTGGATCCCGTGCGGCGCGCTCGCACCATGCGCAATCATTCCGCGACTCACCTCATGCACAAGGCGCTGCGCGAGGTGCTGGGGAATCACGTGCAGCAGAAGGGATCGCTGGTGGATGCGGAGCGGACGCGATTCGATTTTTCGCACAACGAGCCGATGACCGACGACGAGATACGCCGCGTGGAAGCGAGCGTTAACGCGGAGATCCTCGGCAACGCCGCGACCGCGGCGCGCATCATGAGATTCGACGACGCCGCGAAGGCGGGCGCGCTCGCCTTTTTCGGCGACAAGTACGGCGACGAAGTGCGAGTGCTCGATATCGGCTCGTCCCGCGAGTTGTGCGGCGGCACCCACGTGACCCGCACCGGCGACATCGGTTTCTTCAAGGTGATTTCCCAGGGCGGGATCGCGGCCGGTGTCCGCCGGATCGAAGCGACCACCGGCGAAGGCGCGCTGGCCTGGGTTCAGGGCCAGGAGGCGAGGCTCAACGAGGCTGCTGCGGCCGTGAAAGCCCCGCCGCAGGAAGTGGCCCAGAAGATTGCGCAGATCCTGGACAACGTGCGCAATCTGGAAAAGGAGCTGGGCCGGTTGAAGTCCAGGCTCGCGTCGGCGCAGGGCGACGAGCTCGTGGATAGAGCGGTCGACGTCAAGGGCATCAAGGTGCTCGCCGCCGCGCTCGACGGCGCCGACGCCAGGGCGCTGCGCGAGACGCTGGACAAGTTGAAGGACAAATTGAAATCCGCCGTCATCGTCCTCGCCGCCAGCGATGGCGCCAGGGTATCCCTGATCGCGGGTGTGACCGGCGATCTCACCTCGAAAATCAAGGCCGGAGAGCTGGTCAATTACGTCGCGCAGCAGGTAGGCGGGAAGGGCGGGGGCAGGCCGGATATGGCGCAGGCGGGAGGCACCGAACCCGCGAAGCTTCCCGCGGCGCTCGAGTCCGTGGCTTCCTGGGTGGAGCAGCGGTCATCCTAGAAACGGTAATTCAGCCACGGAAACACACGGAATCACCCGGACGAACAACGAGATGCGTATTCACATTGCGTCACCGACCGGCCCCTGCCGGCAGTTTCTACCGCGCGGGCTCCTGGCAGCCTGTCGGACTTGAAGTTCCGACACGCTGCTAGAACGGCAGGGCCGCGTCCTTCTTGACCGCCAGGATCGCCCGCCGGAAATCTTCCTGGATGCGCTTGAGCGCCTTCTCGTCGTCCGCCTCGAAGCGCAGCACGACGACCGGCGTGGTGTTGGAGGGGCGGGCGAGCCCGAAGCCGTCGGGGTATTCCACGCGCACGCCGTCGATCGTGATCACCTCGCGCGCGCCGTCGAACTTTGCCGTTTCCCGCAGCTTGTCGATCAGCGTGTAATTTTCGCCCTCGGCCAGCTTCATGTGCAGCTCCGGCGTGCTGATCGCGTCGGGCAGGGCCTCGAGCACTGCGCCGGGATCGCTGTCCCGCGAGAGTATCTCGAGCAGCCGCGCACCTGCATACAGCGCGTCGTCGAATCCGTACCAGCGCTCCTTGAAGAAGAAATGCCCGCTCATCTCTCCGGCGAGCGCCGCGCCGGTCTCCAGTTGCTTTTTCTTGATGAGGGAATGTCCGGTCTTCCACAGGATGGGTACGCCGCCGTGCCGCTTTACCCAGGGCGCGAGGTTGCGCGTGGACTTGATGTCGAAGATGATGCTCGCGCCGGGCTGGCGCTTCAGCACGTCCGCGGCGAACAGCATGAGCGTGCGGTCGGGATAGATGATCTTCCCGTTGCGCGTGACGACGCCGAGGCGGTCCCCGTCGCCGTCGAAGGCGAATCCCAGCTCGCCCTTGCCGTCGCGCAGGGCGGCGATGACGTCGCGCAGATTCTCCGGCTGGGAGGGGTCGGGATGGTGGTTGGGAAAATTGCCGTCCACTTCGCAGAACAATTCGGTGACGTCGCAGCCGAGCCCGCGGTAGAGCGCCGGCGCGAACGCGCCCGGCACGCCGTTGCCGCAGTCGACGACCAGCTTCATGGGGCGCGCGAGCTTGATGTCGCCGATGATGCGATCGAGGTAGGCACGGTTGATGTCCTGCCGTTCGTGGCTTCCCGCGCCTTGCGCAAGCTCGGCCTTCTCGATGCGCAGCCGCAGGTTCCGGATGCCTTCGCCGGAGAGCGTCTCGCCACAGACGACGATCTTCAGCCCGTTGTACTCGGGCGGATTGTGGCTGCCGGTGACGGCGACGCACGAGTAGGTCTTCAGGTGGTGCGCGGCGAAGTACACCATCGGCGTGGCTGCCTGGCCGATCTCGATAACGCCGGCGCCGCTCGCCTGTATGCCCCGCGCCAGGGCCGCGGCGAGCGTCGGGCCCGACAGGCGGCCGTCATAGCCGATGACGATCTTCGCTCCACCGCGGGCAAGCGTTTCCGAGCCGATGGCGCGGCCGATCTGCTCGACGATCTCGGGGGTGAGCGTGCGCCCGACGACGCCGCGGATGTCGTAGGCTTTGAAGATTTCTGGTGGGAGTTTCATGCGGGGATTATAAGTCAGATTCTTTCAGCCGCAGATAAACGCAGATAAACGCGGATCAAATGCAAGAGTCCATTAGCCACAGATACACACAGATAAACACAGATACCGTCAAGGAAGGTTCAGCCACGGAATCGCACCGAATCACACGGAAGTACGCGGAAGGTTCAGTTTCTCGTCTTTCATCCCTCATCCCGCGGAGCGCGCCGCCGACAAACGCCCAACCTCATCTCTTCCCTGCCGAGGGGAAGCTCGAATCTCCCCTCGCCCTCCGGG
>CAZQJF010000431.1:0-3818 GCA_964593735.1 uncultured Streptomycetaceae bacterium
GCGCGAGATCGAGGCGCTCGCCGCGAGCAACCAGAAGCTGGAGCGCAGGCTCGCCGAGCAGAGCGTGCTCGCCGCGTGGAGGGCGCGCGCGGAAGCGCGGGTCCTGGCGCACCCGCTAGGGCGGCTAGCTCCCGGATTCGCGCGCAAGATCCTGAATGCGCTCGATCGACGCGACATTCGGGGATCGGTCGACGCGGATTGGTACCGGCAGAACTATCCGGACGTGGCGACCTCCGCCCTCGATCCTGCCGATCACTACGTGCAGCGAGGCGTGTTCGAAGGCCGCAACCCCGGGCCGGGATTCTCGACCGTCGATTACCTTCTCGGCAACCCCGACGTGGTGAGCGCCGGTATCAATCCATTGCTGCACTATGCGCGCTTTGGCGCCGCGGAGGGACGCATGGCCGTTCCCACGAGGGACGACCTCACGCTGCGGCCGCGAAAAGCCCGTTGAACATCACGATATTCAATCCCGCGCCGGTCGGCGATACGCTTGTCAAATGGGGCGACTATCCGTTCGGACGCGCCCTGCAGCGCAGCCTCGAGGCGCTGGGCGCAGAGGTCACGCAGCGCTACTGGCCCCAATGGAAACAGGATCCGGAAGCCGACGTCCACCTGGTCCTGCGCGGAAAGCGTGCGTTTCCCCAGCCGCACGGCCGACCTGCGGTGCTGTGGATGATCAGCCATCCCGCCAGCGTGTCGGAAGTGGAATTGTCCGCGTACGACTTCGTGCTCCTGGGCTCGAAACGACATATGGCGATGCTGGGCGATCTTGTCCGGGCGGGCGAATTCGACGTCGCGCGCCAGTGTACCGAATTCACCCCTGCACATCCCGCGAGTGGCGGCTCCGCCGAAGACCGGCGCGGCGCCATCTTCGTCGCCAACAGCCGCGGGGTCAGAAGGCCGATACTGCGCTGGGCCCTCGATCTCGGTTTGCCGGTCGATATTTACGGCAGGAACTGGAAAAACTTCGGGCTCTCGCAGCACGTCCGGTCGGAGCACGTGGAGAACGAGCGGCTGCCCGCCCTCTATCGGGAGAGCCGGCTGGCGTTGAACGATCACTGGACCGATATGCGTTACTTCGGCTACATCAGCAACCGGTTGTTCGATTGCCTGGCGTCGGGGCTTCCCGTCGTGACGGACGATTTCGCGGAGCTGCACGAGGTGTTCGGCGACAGCCTGCTGTACGCGCACGACCGGGCCAGTTTTCTGGAATCCCACCGGCACTATCTCGGCCACTATCCCGCGGTCGCGGCGGGTATCGACGAGTGCTGGAAGCGGATCGGCGGCGATTACACGTTCGACGCCAGGGCGCGCCTGATCGCGGACATCGCTGAGCGAATCCGCGCAGGAAATCGCCTGCGGAGCCCCACCGCACCGCGTGAGCACGATGCCGGGAAGTTGGAGCTTCAGCAACTGCTGGGGGGCGACAGGAACGCGAGAATCCTGCACGTGGCCCCGCTGCACCGGCTGGATTTCCTGGGCGGGCTGCACGCCAGCGTCGACTATGTTACCGCCGGACCTGGATGCGGGCCGTGGACCGTCGAGGCTGACGATCAGATGGCCTCGTTCGCCCGTCGCACTTTCAACGCAATCATCGTCGACGACGCCGTGGGCTGGGAGCTGGCCGACGCCTTCGATGCGGAGGCGTTCCTCCGCGCGTCGCAGGAGCTGCTCAAACCGCAGGGAAAACTGCTGGTCCGCGCCGACTCCAGCCTGGTCAGAGCGGCGCGGCCCGGATGGACGGCGAATTTTCTGACAAAGGTCTCGGAATCCTATTACCGCCATTCGGGCGGCAGCGCGCCGGCGCGGGAAGATGACGGGGGTTCCGTCTGAAATCACACCGGGGCGGACAGGCGAGAATTGCCCGCCAGTAACGCCGCGTCACTTCGCCAAGGCATCCAGAACGGATTTCATCATGACGACGCCATAGTCAGCGTTCATATGCGTAAAGTCATCGTCAGGGTGTCGCTTGGAGAAATCCTGCGTCAGCCTGAGTGAACCCCTGCAAAACTCGTGCGCGGTAAAGAAGTAGTTCCGCACCGTCTCGGGCGGCTGGAACATGATCGCCGCGCCGAGCCTGCTCGCCATGCTGGTGGCGCACTCGGTCCAAAGCCGGCTCAACACGGCCCAGCACTGCGCGGGAGCGGCGCCGTACGCGGCGCGAAAGTGCTCCGTTTTCGTGGTTTCGATGCTGCTTGCCGCTTGAGGCAGGAGCAGGACCGGTTTATCCGCCGCTGCCCGGATCGTCGTCGTGACAGCCGCGGCCGTGCTCCGAAGCAGGGCGTCAGTTATAGCGTCCGCGAAGCACTCCCTCGAGACCAGCAGTTTCGACTGGTCCAGCCGGGCATCGGCGAAGGAACACCCGCGCGCCACCTGGTACACGTTTTGCGGCCGGAATCCAAGAGATACCACCGCGAATTGATCGTAATCCCCGAGCTCGATCTCCCCAAGGCCGCCCGATGTCCAGCGAAAGTTTTCCGCGTCCCGCTGCGAGGGCACGAGCGCACCTTTCACCAACCGCAGGTTCTTGCACGCCTCCCCGCCCCGCGAGCCGAAGAAGGTCAGGGACATGCCTGGGTAAGACTCACGCAGCCGGTCCCATCCCAGCTTCATCGCCGCGAGGTGGGAATTGCCTATGAGGCACAGCCGTTTCATATTGCAATGTCAGGCATTCTTGGCAAAGCCCTCGAGGAGGACTTCCTCGCACACGGCGTCTTCGCGTTTGGCCTTCTTTTGCGCCTTTTTCAGCTTTCCCCGCGCCTTTTGCCGCCCTGCTTTCCTGGGGGCCATAGCATTTCCATGCTCGTGGAAAAATACGTTCATCACAGTGCTCACGCCGGACTCCGTAACGCCGCGCAGATTACTTTCGTAGAAAAACCCCCGGCTCCAGGGGCTGGCGATGATCTCGAAACTCGGGAAATAGTCGATGTCCTCGTGCTGCGCGCACAGATCCCCGGCGACAGCCCGCAAGACGGACTTGGAATAAGTCGTGGCCACCAGCACGTGATGGTCCGAGGCGGTGGCGGTGAGAGGAACCGGCGAAACCGTGAGCAGAAACCGCATGCCGGGGTTGCGCTTGCGGGCCAGCGCCCTGAATTCCAGGAAATCGCCCTTGATCTCTTCGTAAGTGAAGTTCTTGAAGGAGTATCTCGCCGGATCGTACGACCCAACGAGCGTGCCAGGGGCGGTCGGGTAGACCGTTCCGGAGCGCGCGTGCTGCCAGCCCTCCGTCAATCCCAGCGTGAAGACAAACAGATCTGCGCTCGCGATCAGGGTCCGGACGGCGGACAGATGACTGCGGCGATTGGCGAGAACTTCTTCCCCGGTGGAAAAGCCGTGAGGCTCCACGGACGGCCGCAAGGCGTCGAAGTATCGCCCGTCACGCTCCCATATTGCATCCGCAGGCTTGAAATCCCCGAACGCTTCCCTGGCGAGCTGCAGCAGTTGCCGAACCAGGTAAATGTTGCCGTAACGGCCGGAAAACAGGCCGAAGCCGTAGCGTCTCGCGTTTTCCCTGCTCAAGCCGGGCGGCGCAGGCTCCACGTCGAGCAGGTTGAATCCCCGCCCCCTCAGGCTCGCGCCGATATGTTGCGCAAAACAACTCCCTGCCGTTGCGATCTTCCAGTCCGGCGCTATCTTGAACTTCTTCCGATACAGCTCTTCCGATTCGGTTGGATGCTTCTCGGCGACAGCCGTTTTCCAGAACCGTGACGGGGGCAGGCCTGAATAAGGAGACTGGGTCATGTGCCGTTTCCCTGAGTGTTGACCCGGACTCGCAGTGCCATGCCGGGCGGACAGCCGCCCGGTCGCCGGGT